>CAIQPA010000490.1 GCA_903873545.1 uncultured delta proteobacterium | reverse complement strand
CATGTAGGCCTCCGGCGACTGCGATGGCGCGCCACCCTTGAGCTTGCTCTGCTCGGTCTCTGCGAGCGAGGCCTCGAGCACCATCGCATCATCAAAGGTCACCTCCACGGGCGACTCGTCGATGAAGAAGCGGGCGCCGCCACGGTCAGTCTTGAACCAGAGCCACATCAGCAGCTCGGACGACAGAAACTCTTTGCCAGTTACGGTATCAATCATGGCCGTCACCTACCCTTGCTGCGTCAGAAAGCGCGCCGGCTGGGCGTCGGCCATCATGCCCACCACACTCTCTTCCAAGCCGCACTGCAGCGCCGCCACGTAGGGTGTGTCGGGGATGGCACGGAGGTCGAAGGTCTTGGTGAAGAGCTCGGCGAACCGCTCGTTGGCACGCGACGACTGCGACCAGAGCCGGAGCCGGTTGTCTTCGAGGTTCCAGACCATGTCGACCACGCTCGCCGAGGCCAGCGCCCGGTGGCGGAGCTCGCGGAGCACCTCGGCGCGGAGGGAATCCTTCTCGCTGCGGAAGAGCTTGGCGCGGCTCTGCTCGGTCAGCAGCGCCCGCTCGCGGCGCGCCACATGGGCCTTGAGCAGCGTCGCGGGGATGGCCCACTTGTCTGCCCGGATGCTCAGGCAGAGGTAGCCATCGCGGAAGATGCCGGAGAAGTTGGGCGCCTCGGCGAGCAGGTCGTCCACGTCGCACCAGCCCACGCTGGTCTCCTCCTCGGCGTCGGGCAGCAGCGGCCGGAACCAGTACTTGGTCACAGCCTCAAAGGCCGCATCCACGCCAACGGTCTCGATGGAGCCCTGCACATGATAGGTGGTGTAACTGACACTTCCCGAAATGACGCCCACGGAGCCTCCTCCTGCCCGACAGGGCAGATGCGGCGGACTAGGTAGCACCCACGGGCAAAAGGGCAAACGAACGGAGCCGCCCTACTCCCGCGGCAGCACCACCAGCCGCAGACCCGTCGAGTCCGACCGCTGCGTCTGGCTCAGCGCGTTGCCCCGGTTCCCCACCCGCGCGATCATCGGAAAGGAGTTCCAGGCACCGCCCCGACGCACACGGATCGCCCCCTGCAGCGGACCCGTCGGATCGACCTGCTCCGCCGCCTCGTAGGGCGCGTAACGGTCGTTGGTCCACTCCCAGACATTGCCGAGCATGTCGTAGAGACCCCAGGCGTTGGGTTGCAGCGCACCGGTCGGGTGCGGCACCTCCCGCGCGTTCCCCTTGTGCCAGGCCACCTCCGGCAGCGCGACCACCTTTGTCCGGTCTTCGCCCGCCCGCCCTGCATACTCCCACTCCGCCTCGGTCGGCAGCCGGTAGCCGCCGCAGGTGAAGCCGAGCAGCCGGTCGCCCTCGTAGCAGGCGGGCCTGCCCTCTGCGGTGCTGCGCGCGTTGGCGAAGGCGATCGCGTCGCGCCAGGTGACGCTATCGACGGGGCAGCTCTCGCCGCAGCCAGAGTGCACCGACGGGTTGCTCCCCATCAGCGATGCCCACGCGCGCTGGTCGGTCTCACGCTGCTGCATGCAGATGTCACGCGTGAGCACCACCGTGTGGACGGGCGACTCGTCCTTGTAGCCCGGCTTTTCCCAGACCTCGCGCCCCATGCGGAAGCTCCCCGCGGGGATGCGGACAAAGCCCTCCGGGCAGCCGCGGTGGTCGAACTTCGCGTCGGCTGATTCGGGCACAGGCAGGGGCGCAGGTGCAACCGGCGGCGCCTCGTCTCGGTCGCCCAGACCGGCCCATACAGCCCAGCCGGCCCCGCCCAGCAGCAGTGAGAGCCCTGCGACCAAGGAGCGCGAAAGAGGCGACCTTCTCGCAGCGGTTTCCAGCGGAACCACGGGAGCCGACTGCGGCGGAGAGACCGCAATGGGCGCAGCCGCAACTGCCTCAGCCTGCGACGGCGGCGCGACCGAGACGGGCACGACAGCCGACGCGAACAGGTCCTTCGGCAGCGCTGCCAGCATCTCGGAGGCCCAGACAAATCGATGCTCCGCACGCGGCTGCAGCGCCTTGGCAAAGAAGGCAACCGTCGCGTCCGAGACCGCCGCAAACCCCACCATCGATCGCGGACTCCGCGCTGCTCCACCCAAGGGCAGGTCGACGAATGGATGGCCTCCGAAGAAGAGTTCAAAGAGCACAATGCCGAGCGCGAAGAGGTCGGCATGGGAGGTCCAACCCACCTGCCCCACGTCGGGCGCCCGATACAATCGGGTCCCCTGTTCTCCCGCGAAGGCCTGCTCGACACTGGCCACATTGAAGTCGATCAGCAGCACGCGGCCCGTCCCCTCCTCCACGAGCACATTGGCCGGCTTGACGTCGCGATGAATCACCCCCGCGCCATGCACAGCGCCTAGCGCGCCTAGCAGCCCCTCGGCCACCCGACGCTGCTCCGGCCAGCTCATGCGGCGCTCGCCCTTCGTCCAGGCCTCAAGCGGCACGCCCCGTATGAGTTCGGCCACCATGTAGAGGTTGCCGTAGGGTGGCGGGAGCCGGTCGAGCCAGTAGACCTGCCGCAGGTGTTCGTGCAGCGGCATCCGAGGCCGGATCTGGTTGAACTCGTGCAGCGCCAGCTCATGGTCTGCGACGCCGGTGAAGATCTTCATGGCGTAGTCTGCGCCCTGCGCCAGATGGTGCACCCGCCAGACCACCGCGAAGGTGCCCGCGCCAAGCTGCTCCTCGAGCCGCCACTTCCCTTCGAGCACCAGGCCGGGCGCAAAGGGTTCGGGAGCAGGAGTCGCCGGCAACGCCGCCGAACGCTCGGGCACCCGAACCGGCACCATCGGCTGCGGCAGCGACAACCCCCGCAGGCGCCGGACAGCCTCATCTGCGGTCGAACGGTGGCGCTGCGCCCCGCAGGAAAGCAGGTCCAACACGAGCTCATCCAGGCGGGCATCAAGGCCGACCACACATTTCGAAGGCAGGAGAGAGGGCATGCCTGCCAGCGCAGCTGCCTCCGCTGGCCCCGAGAAGGGCAGGCGACCGGTGATGAGTTGGTAGAGGAGCACGCCGAGTGCGTAGCAATCGGCCGTGGGCGAGGCGGCGTGCGCCGCGGGCGTCAGCAGTTCGGGTGCCAGGTAGGCGCTCTCCGTCCGGCCGCGCGAGTCGCTGTAGATGGTGGTCTCGCCATCCATGTGGGCCCGCTCAAAGTCGGTCAGCTTCGGCACCCGGTCGCGGTCCAGGAGGATGGCCTCCGGCTGCAGGTTGCGATGCACAACCCCGGCAGCGTGGCAGGCCTTGAGCGCCTCCGCGATGCCCGTCGCAATGGCGAGTCGAGCCGTCAGACTCGAGGCCCGCGCCTCGTCGCCCGACAGGAACTGCGCAAGGCTGCCCCCTTCCGGCCAGTGGGTAAGTTCCACAAACTCCGACTCCTGCCGATCGTGCTCGTAGTAGAGCACCTCGAGCAGGTTCGGGTGGGGCCCAATGCGCTTCCGCGCCTCGATGGAGCGGAACATCCAGCGGAGTTGCCGGTCTGTGCCCGTCACAGCCGCGCTCGGAGAGACGCTCCAGGTGCGCAGCCGGTAGCGGCTGCTGTCGTCGGCAAACTGCCCGTGTCGCGCCAGAAAGACGCCTCCAACCTCATCGTGTTCGAGCGTTTCGAGCACCTGATACGACCCGATCTGTCGCCGTGCCGACCGGTGCCGCTCTCCCCAGCGGCCCTGCACCAGCGCGATGGCCCGCTCCATCTTCAACCGGAGCGCCTCCGGCGTGTCGGCCTTCTTTCGCGCCTCTGCATCGTGCGTCAGGAGCCAACTTGCGAGGTCGCAAAGATGGACCGCGTTGCCTGCCCATTCGCCCGTGATGAAGAGCAGCGAGGCGTCGGGGACGACGACCACCGGCTCGGTGTTCAGCTTGGCCTTGTTGTCATCCAGCACAGTCGCCAGCGCGCGGGACTTGTTGTTGGTGGCCCGAACAGGGGACGGAACAGACCGACCGCCCAGCTCCCAACCCTGATCGTCTCCCGTCAGCCGGCCCGTATACTGCTTGGCCTCGACCACGAAGACGGAGCACTCGGCAAAGACGAGCGCATCTACCTCGAGCGCATACCCTTGGCGCGGCTTGAAGGTGAAGTTGGGCGCCACCTTCCACGTG
>CAIQPA010000489.1 GCA_903873545.1 uncultured delta proteobacterium | reverse complement strand
GGCTGACGTAGCTCACCCGCCCCTCGCTGCTCCGGTAGTAGCCGTCGAGTTTGGCCTTCACCATCTGGTAGCCCGCCCGGTTTACGAAGCCGACATCGGCGCGGAAGTCCTCCTCGATGCGCTGCCACTGGGTGGCGAGCCGGAACCGCTTCTGCTCCCAGCTCAGCGTGGTGTTGGCGGCAGCGCCATCGGCTCTTTCGCTCCGCAGGCCGGCCTGCTCGGTGTGGCTGGCTGAGAGGTCGCTCTTCAGACGGAGCGTCGGGAGCAGATAGAAGGAGCCGTCGACGCCTGTGACCAGGTTGGAGGACTTCTCGTCACCCGCCTCATCTGGGTCCGCCTGACGGTAGGTCAGCGTCTGCCCCACCACGTTGCGCTCGCCTGCATCGAACTGGCTCCGCTCCGCCAGCACGAGGCTCTCGCCATCGGCACGGCGGCGCGCCGTCTCGACGTCATAGGCAGCGATGACCCCGGCGCGACCCGATTCCCATTCCGTGAGCCCCTTCATCGCGTAGAGCGGGCGGCCGATGGAGCGGGTGTAGATGAGCTGCGTCGGCAGCGTGAAGAGGTCTTGGCCTTCGAGGAAGAAGGGGCGCTTCTCTTCGAGAAAGAGGGCAAAGCGGTTGTTCACGGCGAGCTGGCCCGCGTCTGCCTCGACCTGCGAGTAGTCGGGGTTCCAGACCGCCTCGACGCGGCTCTGCGGCTTGGGCTGCCAGAGCACACCCAGGCTCGGGCGAAGCGCGCCGCCCTCGGCCTCTAGCCCGGTGCGGTTGAACGCCAGGCCGTCGAGCGAGAAGTCACCATTCTCGTTCGAGGCGTCGAGGGTCACAGCGGGAAAGAGCGAGAGGCCACCGGAGGTCATCAGCCCCTCCATGCCGCCGAGCCTGCCGGCCTGCGAGAGCCGGTTCGGGAGGTCGCGCTGGATGCGGCTCCAGACCACCGTCTGCTGCAGGTGCCAGCTCGTGGCGAAGAGGTTCATGCGCCAGGCGGTGCCGTCCGAGGGATGCGGCAGCGACGAGAAGGGAATCTTCGCCTCCACGGTCCAGTGGTCTGGATAGACGGTCACAGCGGCATCGAAGAGCGAGTCCCACGAAGGGTCGGCAGAGGCGACATCGTTGACGGTCGCATCGCGGAGCTGGCCCGAGGCGTTCACGATGAAGGAGTAGGCGCGCAGCCCTGTCGCGAAGGGGTCGAGCTGGAGCTCCACATAGTCGCCGCTCGGAAAGCCGTCGCGGGGGCCGAGCCCTCGGTTGAGCTGCGATTCGGGGATGGCGACATCAACGGTGAACCAGAGCGCGTCGCCGGTGCGGATGACTCGGCCCGTGACGCCAAAGCCGGCCTCGCCCTCGTCGTCCGGCGAGAAGGGCGAGAAGCCCGTGAGCGGCATCGCGTCGGCCCAGGCGCTCTCCGAGGCAACGCCGTCGAGCGTGAGCGAGAGCTGTGCCAGCGAACCCGCAACCTGCGGCGCCGCGATCTGGCGGGGCAGGATGGCGAGCTCCTTCATCGGCGCGGCCTCTTGGGCGGTGGCGACGACGGGGAGAAAGGCCAGCAGCGCAAAGAGAAGCGACCTCACTGGGCCACCGCCTGCACCACCTGCGCGAGCGTCTCGACGGCCGCGAGGCGGTCAGCGTCGGCGACACCCTTCCGCACAAAGTCGACCAGCTGTCGGCCGATGTCGCCGCGCCAGGCGAGGTAGCTCGCCGCGACGGCATCGAGCGCCTCGAGCGGCGGCATCGCGGGCTGCCTCATCGCAGCCTCCCAGGCCGGCCAGGCCGCCTGCACCGCCGCATGCTCCGCAGCACGCTTGGCGTGACGGGCCGCAGCCTCGCCACCCGCAGCCGCCGCAGCCTCGTGCGACAGACGAGAGGCCTCGAGCTTCGAGCCCACCCTGACGAGCCGCTTCACCCGCTCTGCGACGCCGGCGCGGAGCTGCTGCAGCGCGGCCTCGTAAAGCGCCCGCTCGAGCGCATCTTTGGCGGTCGGGATCCGCACCCGCTCATACCAGGCGATGAGGGCCCAGAGGTTGCCGGTGAAGTCGCGCGTCGCGTCGAACTTGGGCAGCAGCGCGCCGTAGCGGACGGCGTCGAAG
>CAIQPA010000488.1 GCA_903873545.1 uncultured delta proteobacterium | reverse complement strand
GCGCCGCTCGCGGCTGTGGTGGGGCAGGGCGCTGTCAATCTCCTCATTGCCGTCTGCCTCGCCTCGGTCGCCTTCGTTCCGCTGCTCGCGCAGCCCCGCTGGAGCGCTCCGCTCTTCGCCGCCCTCGAACGGCTCCCCCGCCTCGGTGCCCTCGTGCCGCTGCTGCGCGACACCCAGGCGGGCATGGCGGCGCTCCTCCGCCCCCGTGTGATGGCCGTCGCCATGCTCCTCGCCATCGTCGGTTGGGGCCTCGAAGGCGTTGCGCTCTGGACGCTGCTCCACGGCTTCGGCCACCAAGCGCCCCCCTTCGGAGCAGCGCTCTTCGTCTATGGCTCCACCACGCTGCTCGGCGCCGTCAGCTTCCTCCCCGGCGGACTTGGCGTCACGGAGCTCGCGCTCGGGCTCATGCTCACCCGGCTCGGCCTCGCCAGCGGCGCTGCGGAGGCCGCCGCCATCACCTACCTCATCCGCTTCGCCACACTCTGGTTCGGTGTCGCAGTGGGGCTTGTCGCGCTGGCTCGCTTCCGCCGCCGCTACCTTCCCGGGCAGGAGGCATGATGATGCTGCGGCTGCTCGGATTTCTCCTCCTGCTTACGGTCGTAGCACTCCCCGGACAGGCCCGCGCTGCCGATCGTGGCGCGCTGCCGTTCCGGCTGGCCGAAACCATCGTGGCGACTGCGCTGGCCGAGGCGGCGGCGGGAGAAGCGGGCCCTATCGTCACCAACCGCGCCATGGAGCGCGCCGCTGCGAAGCTGTCGGCCCTGCTGGACGAACCGGCGGTGCAGCAGAGCGTGGTTGGCATCGAGGCACAGCTCGCGCTCGCCTCCATTGAGGAGACCCTCTTCGATCAGGGCGAGGCCCACGAGCCGCACCCGCCCGCCTCGCGCAGGCTCGCCCGCGGGGGCCCGGCGATGGTGGAGCGTCGTGTCGTCTACCAGCGCGCCCGCGCCATCGTCGCGCGGGAGCTCGTTCATGCGCCGGGCGAGGGTTCACGGGGTGGCGCTGCACCGCGCCGCGGCGGCAAGGAGCGGTGGGCCGATCCCATCCGCGGTGCCCGCCTCACCAGCCGTTTCGGGCCGCGCATCGACCCCATCACACGCCAGCCAGGCCGCATGCACCGCGGCATCGACTTCGCAGCGCCCATGGGAACCCCGGTCCTCGCCACCGCCGGCGGCACCGTCGTGCTGGCGGGCTGGTGCAGCCGCGGCACCGGCAACTGCGTCGTCATCGACCACGGCGACGGCTGGAAGAGCCAGTACTTTCACCTCTCCCGTGTCGATGTCGCGGCAGGCGCACAGGTCGGCCAGGGGCAGCGGGTTGGCGGGCTCGGCTCGACGGGCCGCTCGACCGGCCCCCACCTCCACTTCCAGATCGGACGCGGCCGCGAAGCGCGCGACCCCATGCGCCACCTCGGCAAACCTGTCGGCGACGACTAGCGCCCGAATCAAAGTTGACCGCGCACCCTGCAGGCGTGCTATCTCCACCCCGATTCCGTCGTCTTGGTGGTTGAATGTCTCTGCCTGCTCAAACCTGCGCCGCCTGTGGCGCCTCCTTCACGCCCGCCTACGCCTACCAGCGCATCGCCATGGGCAGCGCCGTCCGCTGGGTCTGCTCCGAGGGCTGCCGCGCGCAGTTCAGCGCCTCGCTCAAGGGCCCGTCCGCCAAGCCCGTCTACAAGCTCGCCATCCTCAACCAGAAGGGAGGCACCGGTAAGACCACCTCCTCGGTCAACATCGCCGCCGGCATGGCCGCCGCCGGCAAGCGGGTTCTCCTCATCGATGCCGACTCGCAGGGCCATGTTGGCATCAGCCTCGGCGTGAGCGCCGAAAAGGGCCTCTACCATGTGGTCGTCGAGGGCGCTGACCCGGCAGCCTGCGCGGTGCGTGCCCGCGAAAACCTCGATGTGCTCTGCGGCGACGAGCGGCTCGCCAGCGCCGACATCTTCCTCGCCCGGATGAACGAGGGGCGCGACCGCCTCCTCAAAGAGCGCATGGCGGCTCTGGCCGGCTACGACATCATCATGGTGGACTGCGGCCCGAGCCTCTCGCTCCTCAACCTCAACATCCTCACCTACGTGGACGCCGTGCTCGTGCCGGTCTCCTGCGACTACCTCTCGCTCGTCGGCGTGCGGCAGATCCTCAAGACCATCCAGGGCGTCAACGAACGGCTCGGTCACCCCGTCAAAATACTAGGCGTGCTCCCCACCTTCTACGACACCCGCAACAAGATCTCGGACGAGGCCGTCCAGTCGCTCCGCCTCCACTTCGAAGGCCGCGTGCTCGACCCCATCCGGGTCAACACCCGCCTCAAAGAGGCGCCGTCGCACAAGAAGTCCATCTTCGACTACGACCCCGACTCACGCGGCGCCGAGGACTACCGGCGGGCGGTGAAGTGGATCAACGCCCGGATCGAGCCGGCGGGCTAGATTCCGCGGGGCAGACAGCGTGCGGGTCATCCGCCAGTTTGAATGCACATGTTGCGTGGCCCGCCACCACAGCCAAAGCCTACCTCCATACAGGTTCTATTGGATGGGCAGTCGGCGTCGGAAGTGCAGGCGGCTGCGGGGTAGCAGCTGCTGGGCTGGTCGCATTGGTCGGGGTACTCCGCAGGAACGACCATGGTAAAGACGCAGGCTTCCGCGTTGTGGGACTCGCAGTCGGCCGCCGCGAGCCCGTAGCAGCCGCCTTGAGCTGGTGGCGCGGTGCAGATACCCGCTGTGCAGGTGAGCGGCTGGGAGGGCGCCCCGCCAATGCAGTCTGCATCGGTCGTACAGGTCGAACCTTCGCAGCTCGGCCGCATGCATGCGTCGGTAGAGCCGCAGGCCCACTGGCCACGTGAGCAGTTGCAGAAGGTGCTTGGGTAGCAGGTGCCGCAGCAGCACTCTGTGCCGTAGTTGCAGCTGGCCCCTTCCTGGTCGCAGGCCTCCGTGGAGAAGGGCTCGGCGGGACAGACGGCGCCTGTGTCAGAACCAGTGTCCCCAGCCGTGGTGTCAGCGGCGGTGTCCGCGGTGGTGTCGGCGGCAGTATCAACGGCGGTGTCAGCGGTCGTGTCGCCACTACCGGCCGCGTCGGACGGCACCTCAACTTCGGTACCGCAAGCGGTGAGGAGGAACAGGAGGCAGAGAGCGGTCAGGCGCATGAGCATGTTCCGTGGGCGGGGATGTCAAACAGCGAGCAAGCGGCCTGACAACTGCGCGGTAACGATTCGCAGCGTTGGAGCTTCGCTGCATCGATGTGCGGTAACTGTTGCCTGGAGCCCCAGTCATGTCAGATGTCTCAGACGAGGGCCAGACCTTCGGGGCGTCGCGCCTGCGGGTGCGGAACGCCACTTCGCGGCCGAGAACCTTTGACAGGGTGGAACATTCTGCCGTAAGGTTGCGCCGATACTCTATTGTCAGGTGTCTCTGGTTCGCTTTTCGGAGTTCGAACATGCTGCGTGGAAAACTGCTCGCTGTGCTTCTCGGTGTTTTGGCCCTCCTCGCTGTGTCTACGATTCTGTTGCAGAATCGGCTTGCGAGCGAACTGACCGATCGGGTGGAGAAGAAGGTCCAGTCGGGCAACGAGTCGGTCCGCATGGCCAACCGGGTCGATGACTACTCACTCATCCGGACCGCCGAGCAGGTTGCCGCGCTGTCTGGGCTCGAGCAGGCCTTTGGCTGCCCGCTCACCGAGGAGGCGCTGGCCGCCAGCGGCCGCACGCAGACAGCCGCGCTTGATGCCGCGGGCAAGCCGGTCGTCGATGCGCAGGGTCGCGCGGTCGACACCACAGGCGTGCCGATGGGGGCCGCCGGTTCGGCCTGCAATGCCACCTCGCATGTGCTGGCGCTCAAGCTTCTCAAGAGCTGGAACGAAGAGGCCAAGAAGCGCCGCAGCGAGAACGAGGGCCGCTTCGTTAGCGAGCGTGACCCCGGCTTTGCCATCGCCCGCGACCCCGATGTGCTCATGGTCACCAACGCGCAGGGCGTCGTTGTGGCCCGCGCGGGCTTCGACATGGACGACTACTTCGGCGCCGCCAAGCCCAAGTTCAACGCGCTCCCCGTGGTGGCAGACACCAAAGAGAAGGGCGCGCAGCATGACGTTGTCGCATGGCGCGACCACAACGGCCAGGCACCCAAGATGGCCCAGGTCGCCGCAGCGCCCATCCGCGACGCCGGTGGGAACTACATCGGAAGTGCCGTTGTCGGCTACTTTGTCACCAACGACGGCGGCAAAGAGGATGCGCCCGACGGCCTCGACGTGGCCTACTTCGTGGGCGACAAGGGTCAGATCATCTTCGGCGGTTCGAGCGTTGATGATTCAGCCTTCCTGAGCAGCCTTACCACCGCCGACTACACGGAGCGGAGCGATTCAAGTGTACCCGCGATGAGCTTTGCCGAGATCACCACCAAGGGGATCGACGGCATGTACTCCACGAACATCGGAGGCAAGGAGTTCTTCGTCATGCCCTCCTCCTTCGCCAGCAGCCGCGCCGACCGCACGTCGCAGGTAGGCTTCCTTGTCATCGGCTCGGTCACCGAGGCGGTGGCTCCCATCGGACGGTCCCGGAACATCTTCCTCGGGATTCTCCTTGCGCTCTTCTTCGTCGGTGCCGTTGTCATCCTTGTCATCATCAAGAACTTCATGGAGCCCATCGAGGAGATCTCCAAGGGCATCCAGGAGGTCATCGCCGGAAAGGTCGACTACATGTGGCCGGTCGAAGATTCGAACCACCTCTCCGACATGTCGCACTCCCTCAACGTCATGAGCTTCAAGCTGCAGGGCAAGGGCGACCCCGACTCCGATGACGCCTCGGGCAACGCCGAATGGGCCGGTTTGGTCGGTGGTCCCCAGGCTCCCGCTGCCGGTGGCAAGCCAGGGGTGGTCTCGGGCCTTGGTGGCATCCGCGGCCGCCGCTCGGCCGACAGCAACACCGAAGGCTAATCGGACCGCATGCGGCGAACCTGCCTGACGGGCCTCGACCGTCTCCTCCTCGACCCGGCCCGTTTCGGCGCGCTCGGCTGCAGAGCCGGGCTGCTAGGCCACCCAGCCTCGGTCTCTGCCCGCTTTGAGCATGCAGCCGACGCTCTGCTCGGTGCTGGCGTGAACCTTGTACGCCTCTTCGGGCCCGAGCACGGCCTCCGCGGTGAGGCCCAGTACATGGAGGCCGTGGGCCACGAGGTCGACCCGCTCACCGGCCTCGAGAGTGTCAGCCTCTACGGCGCCGAACTTGACGACCTGCGCCCCAAGCCGGAGCAGCTCACCGACCTCGACCTCGTCATCATCGACCTGCAGGATGTGGGCAGCCGCTACTACACCTACATCTACACCGCCCTCTTCATGGCGGAGGCCTGCGCCAAGGCCGGTGTCCGCTGCCTGCTGCTCGACCGGCCCAACCCCATCGGCAATGCCGTCGAAGGCCCGGCGCTCTTGCCTGCCTTCCGCTCCTTCGTTGGCTGGCTCAACCTGCCCACGCGCCACGGGCTGACCACGGCAGAGGTCCTCGACTTCGCCCGCCAGCAGGGATGGAGCCTCAACCACGAGGTGGTGGCCATGGAGGGCTACAGCGCCCACCTCTGGATGGACGAGCATAACGCCCCCTGGGTGCTGCCCTCGCCCAACATGCCCACCATGGACACAGCGCTGGTCTACCCCGGCATGTGTCTCCTCGAGGGGACCAACATCAGCGAAGGCCGTGGCACAACCCGCCCGTTCGAGATGTTCGGCGCTCCCTTCGTCAACGCCCCTGCGCTGGCAGCCCTGCTCGAGTCGCTGCCGCTGCCCGGAGTCTGCTGGCGCCGCTGCGCCTTCGTTCCCACCTTTGACAAGTTCACCAAAGAGCGCTGCTACGGACTCGGGATGCATGTGACCGACCGTCACGCCTTCCGCCCGCTGCTCACGGGCGCCGCCATCGTCTGGGCCATCGCGCGGCTCCACCCCGAGCAGTTCGCCTGGCGGAGCGACGCCTACGAGTTTGTCGACGACATCCCCGCCATCGACCTCCTCTTCGG
>CAIQPA010000487.1 GCA_903873545.1 uncultured delta proteobacterium | reverse complement strand
GAACCCGTAGATGGCGAGCCGCTCCGGCCGGATGCGGATGACCTCCTCCAACGTCGCAGCAAACGAGGCCAGCGTCTGCCGCGGCAGCCCGTAGATGAGGTCGATGTTGACCGAGGCGCCCGCCGCGCTCCGGCAGGCGCGCACAACCGTCTCGGTCTGCTCCACCGACTGGATGCGACCGATGGCCGACTGCACACCTGGGTCAAAATCCTGCACGCCCATGGAGAAGCGTCGGAAGCCGAGCTCCTGCAGCGTCGCAATCTGCGCATGTGAGGTCACCCGCGGGTCGATCTCGATGGCCAGCTCGGCCTCGTCTGCCAGGTCGAACCGGGCTCGGATGGCATCGACGAGCCGCCGGAGCTGCGCCGAGGAGAAGTAGGTCGGTGTGCCACCACCAAGGTGGAGCTGGTCGACGCCGCGGCGGGGCAATCCGAGGCAGTCAGCCGCCAGTGCAATCTCACACAGCAGGTGCTCGAGGTAGCGCTCCGCGACCTCGCGCCGCTTGGTCGCGATGACGTTGCAGGCGCAGTAGAGGCAGCGCTCCTCGCAGAAGGGGATGTGGACGTAGAGCGAGAGCCGTCCCTCCGCAGGAAGAGCCCGAAGTGCGGCGCGCAGGTCGCACTCCCCCACGCCTTCGTGAAACTCGTTGGCCGTGGGGTAGGAGGTGTAGCGGGGACCAGGACGGTCGTACCGGGCGATGAGTTCGCGATGCATGAGCGGTTCTCCGGAGGGGATGCGGAGAGCAATGCAATGAACAGGCCAACTGCGAGAGATCCTGCACGCGGAATAATGGAGCGAGAATCCCACTTCGGGTAGGCTTGCCCCGCCGCATGACCAACTGCACCGCTGAACGAGGCCGCTACCTCGATTGAACGCGCAGCCATCAGCCACCTTCCGCTACGCTCCTCCGGCCTGATGACCATCGCCGAGCCCAACACAACACGAGCTCATCACGACCTGCCCGACCTGAGCACGTTGGATGCAGCCGCAAAGCTCTGGTCAGCCAACACCCATGAAGGGGTGGCTGCTCGCCTCCGGCTTGCCCGTGCGCTCACAAATGCGGAGCCGGCACGCGCGATGGTCGTTGCGACCGAGGCGGCCGAGGCCGCCCAGGCGTTGGGCCTTCGGACAGAGGCGTTCCGTTGCCGCGCGACCGTCGCCTTCGCCCACCTCGCCAGTTCGGCCATCGACACCGCCCGCGAGATCGCGGAGAGGCTCTCCGCCGAGGCCGAGACGCCGCTCGACCGCATCAGCGTCACGCTCCTCCGCGGTGTCATCAAGCACAGGGAGGGCAACCTTGCGGCAAGCATGGACCTTGCCCTCGAGGCGCTCCGCATTCCAGACGCCGAGGTGCATGAGTACACACCCGAGCGTGCAGCGCTGCACAACCTGCTAGGCAATCTCGCGGCCCAGTTCGGCGACTCCGGCGCATCGGTGAGCCACTACCAGTCGGCCCTCCAGATCTTGCTCGCGGTCGGCCACCGAGAGGCTGTCGCGCTCGTCACCAATAACATCGGCATGGCACTCCGCGAGAGCCAGCGATTCGACGAGGCATTGCGATACCTTGACGATGCGCTCACCGGCATCACGGGGCTACCGGAGGGAATCCTGCACGCGACCATCGTGGGCAATGCGGGCCTCACCCTGCTTGAAGCGGGACGGCCCGACGAGGCGCACGACGCACTCATCGATGTGCTCAAACGGATGGAGGCACTCGGCGCGCCCCGCGGCAT
>CAIQPA010000486.1 GCA_903873545.1 uncultured delta proteobacterium | reverse complement strand
GGCACCCTGACCATCGATGCACCTGAGCGGGGCATGGCGGTGTGGCTCGATGGTGACCTCTATGGCTACACGCCGATTGAGGGGAGCCGCATCCCGCCGGGGAGCTACGAACTCGAGGTCACGGCCAAGGGGTGGGAGCCCTTTGCGACCACGATCGAGGTCGTGAGCGGAGAACCGGTTCGGGTGACCCACAGGTCGGCGCGCATCTTGTCGGAAGAGGAGCTCGCGGCGATGGTGCCGAGCGTCTGGCCGGAGCGGCTGCTCTGGACCGGCGCGGGGCTCGGTGGCGTTGGCCTGTTGGCGGGTGTGGTCGCGATCGCTGCGCAGTCGGATTACAGCAACAACCGGAGTTCGGTAGGGCGCGCCGACGCGCGGTCGACGGCCGTGACCAGTGCGGCGGTGGCCGACACCTTCTTGGTGCTCGGCGCACTGACGGCTGGCGCCGGCTACTTCTGGGGCAAGCAGGGTGGCAGCGCGCCCGCTGCCGGTAGCGATGACGGCCTGGTGCTGGTGCCGTGGCTCGGCGCGGGCGGGGCCGGCGTGAGCGTCTCGACCGGTTTCTGACCGCTCGGGTGGCTCGGCGTTGAACAGCGCCCTGCCCCCGAACCGTTCCAACGTTGGGCCCGCGTCGCCTAGGCCTCTCTGCAACCGGATGGGCAGCGACGTGTGGCGCCCAATGCGACCGCCCCCGCGCTAGCCCGCGTCGCCTAGGCCTCTCTGCAACCGGATGGGCAGTGCGATGCTGCTCCCAAAACGACCGAAGCCGCCCGAAGGCGGCCTCGATAGGGTTGCGCCGAAGCGCCGCGGTTAGCGGCGGACGACGGCGAGGGTGCGAACGACCGGGTTGGCCTGGGCGTTGATCTTGTAGCTCAGCAGCGCGCGGCCCGAGGTGGGGATGGCCTGACCGAGGTAGAAGCCGTAGGCGCCCTCGTAGGCGGGGCCGCGGTTGCCGCCGATGACGGTCGCGGGGGCCGACCAGCCGCTGTCGCCGCGGATCTTCTCGACAATCGTGTGCTCGGTGGCGTCCTGGTAGACGACGGAGAGCTGGGTACCGAGGAAGAGGAGCGAGGAGTCGTGGCCGACGCGGGAGGACTGTGACTCGCCGGCGAAATCGCGGAGACCGTCGTCGAGGAGCTCGTCGGTGGTGGTCGAGATGTTGGCGAGGCGCAGGTCGTTGCGGGTGGCATCGTAGTAGGAGACGAAGGTCTCATCTCCGGTACCGATGTAGAGGTCGGGGAAGCGGCCCACATCACCGGTATCGACCGCGGCGCCGGCGCCGTCGACGGTCTCGCCCGCGACGATGACGGCGGTTCCCGTGTAGGTGTCGGTGGGGACGCGGATGTACTTCAGGTTGCCGTTGATGGAGTCGTAGTAGGCGACGCCGAGTTCACCCGAGGAGAAGTACTCGGCATCAGCGAAGAGGCCGGCGCCGAGGGCGAAGAGGGAGAACTTCGAGAAGGTGGCGACCTCGGAGCAGGTGGGGCCTGCGTCGGTGGTGAAGCACTTCTGGGTGGCGGTGCAGGCGCCGCCGCAGTCGGCGTCGGCCGCTGCCGTGGTGCAGAGGTTGGTGTCGATGCGGCAGGCCTCGGCGGTGGCGCAGGAGCCGCCGCAGGAGAGGCTGTTGGTCGACCGGTCGAGCGCATGGATGGTGAAGTCAGCGGCGGTGGCAGGCGCGTTGGAGGCGGCAGCGGCGAAGCGGAGCTCCGAGGCGTAGAGGGCCGGCACGGCAGCGGTGTCGCTGATGGTGGGTGCAAGGTAGGCGATGCCCGGGTTGCCGGCGGCGTCGAGGACGAGGTCGGTGTAGAGGCCGGCGCCGTTGTTGGGGTCGACGACGATGCGGGTCCAGTCGTGGCCGGTGGCGGAGGGGACGCCGCGAGCGTAGAGGAGCGACCGGACGGAGTCTCCCGTCTGCGCGTAGTAGGAGACGTGGATGACACCGTCATTGGCAACCTCGATGGAGGCGTAGCGGCCGATGATGGCGCCGGTAGCGGCGACGCCGCCGCGGGGGCCGCTCGGGTCGCCGGTGACGGCTGCGTCGCTCGGCACGCCGTCGACGAACTCCCAAGCGATCTCATCGCCGGCGCCGACCACGCCGACCATGAGGTCGCCGTAGGTGGCGTTGAAGGTGGCGACGACGAACTGGCTGCCATCGGCAGAGACGCCGGAGTCGGTCCAGGTGCCGAAGTTGCCAATCGGCAGCGGCGGCTTGGCAACGCAGTTGCACTCGCCGACGGTGGCCTCGCGGGTGTCGCTGTTGCCCGAGCCGTCGGCGACGGGGACGGCGTCAAAGCCAGGCTCGCACTCCGTAGCGTCGCAGGCCGCCGGCAGGTCGAGGCAGGCGCCGGTGGCGTTGCAGCAGTAGGTGCCATCGCCGCAGCCATCCGGGCAGGCGACTTCGCAGGCGCAGACGCCGTCGGTGCAGCGGGCGGCAAGGTCGCCCTCGCAGGCGGGGCACTCCGAGACGTCGGCGCAGAGGGTGCCGGCGACGCAGGCGCCATCGACACAGATCTGGCCGTCCTGACAGTCGGCGGCGCTCTCGCAGCTGGTGCGAGCGACGCAGCTGCCAGCCTCGCAACGGAAGCCAGCTTCGCAATCGGCATCTACGGTGCAGTCCGGCTCACCCTGACAGGCGCCATCGACACAGATCTGGCCGTCGGCGCAGGTGGGGTCGCAGATGCCGACCGAGGCGCTGCTGGCGGGCTCGGTGCCGCAGGCGGCAAGGACGAGTGCGGCGAGGCCGACGGAGGCGGCGACCGCAAACGAGCGGCGGCGACGGAGGAGCATCATGCCGGCGAAGAGAGCGACAAGGCCGCCGAGCGAACCGGCGCTGTTGCCCGAGGCGCTGCAGCCTGCATCCGTTTCGCTGCTCTGAGCGGAGGAGCCGCCGCCGACAACGCGGAAGCTCTTGGTGGTGGTGGCGCGGTGACCGGCGGCGTCGGTGGCCTCAACGGCGACCTCGACCGAGCGACCCTCGTAGGCCGAGAGGTCAATGCTACCAGCTGCGCGAGCAGTGACCCAGGCGCCATCGGCGATGCGGTAACGCACAAGAAGGGCCTCAGCGCTCGAGACGGTGTCGATGGCGGTGAAGTCGACCTGATTGCCGACCCGGTCCATGGCGATGCTCGGCACCGAGTGATCGATTGTGACCATCGTCGAGGCGGTGACGGGGCTCACGCTGGAACCATCGCCCCGCTTGCGGACGCGGATTTCGAGGTTGTGGTTGCCTTCGAGTGCCATGACGGGCTCCGAAATCTTGAGGTGGGGTGTCTGCTGCCAGACCGACCAGAGGCCGCCGGCGAAGCGCCAGGAGTAGTCGAGCTGCACCTCGTCGAGGCCGGGGACCATGGTCTCCATGTCGAGTTCGAGGGTGGGGATGAGGAGGTCGAGATCGACAGGCTCACCGAGCTGCTCGGCACGGTCAAGCATGGCGCGGCGCGTAGCGTAGGGCGTCTCGATGAGGCGCTTGCCGGCGATGGCGGGGGTGAGGGGCATGACAAGACCGCCGGGGGTGACCGGAGGAGCGAGCGCGAGGTCGGCGAAGATGGCAAGCATCTGGTTGCTATCCACGGAGGTGAAGGCACCCTCGGGGAAGACGATGCGGAGGCCGGATACGTCGGGGATGGCGATGGGCTGCAGGAGCGAGCCGGTGAGGGCGGGCAGGATGGAGCCGAGGAGCGTCGGAAGCAGACGAGAGAGGTTGGCAACCTCGGAGGCCTTGAGGAGCTCGCCGTTCCGGGGCTCGATGCGGGTGAGTGCCGCCGAGAGGTCGCCGAGGAGGATGAGGATCTCGTTGTTGGCCGTGACATCGAGGCCCAGCGGTACCGCGAGGTCGGTGTCGAGCGTGAAGATGCGGACGTAGCGCTCTTCGACGAAGGTGTAGAAGTCGAGGTTGAGGTTGTTCAGGTTGAGCGTGAGGAGCGGGTCGCCAATGGAGACGGTTCCGTCGGCTGCCGTGATGGTGGTTCCGGCGCCGAGGGTGATGGTCGGCGCCTCCTGCGGGCGGAGCTCGATGGAGACGGGGCGGTCGGCGCCGCCGGTCAGGTCGCGGAGGCTCGGCAGCAGGGTTGCAAGCAGGCCGGTCGAGATCTGGGGGATGGTGTCGGAGCCAACCGAGAGGCAGAGGACGCCAGAGTTGTAGGCGCCCCACCCTGCGAGGTCGAGGACCTCCTTGTGGATACCGATGCCGAGGGCGAAGGGCTGGCCTGCCGGTGTGGCGTTGGCGTTGATGGCCGCCGAGGCGGGGACGCGATCCACCGGCGGGGGGTCGCGGTAGGGGACGCAGGGGCTGGGCTCGACGGCGGTGACGCCGACCTGACCGGAGAGGTCGAGGCCGGGGGCAGCACCCTCGGTGGGGCCGGTGCCGCGGGCATAGTTGGCGAGGTTGAAGGTGTAGCCAAGGCCAGCCTCGAGGCCGGGCGAGACGGAGGCGAGCGCAGCGCCGAGGTCGATGGAGCCCGAGGCGCCCAGGTCGATGGGGCGGCAGGTCGTGGTGCCCGTGAGGTTGCAGGTGCCGGCGTCGCAGGTGGAGCCGGTGGGGCAGCTGTTGTCGGCGCCGCACTGGGTGCAGAGCGCGGTGTCGAGCGCATCGGTGATCGGGCCGGTGAGCTGGTCTGCCACGAGGCCGCCGATCAGCCCGCTGGCCGCATTCAGGATGGTGCAGAGGAAGCCGCCGCTCGCGCCAATGTCGAGTGCGTCGGTGCCGATGACGAGCTGATCTGGAGGTACCGCGATGGCGACCTTCTCTCCCGGAGGGGCGCCGACATTGAACTGAACGACTGCGCTGACCGGCAGCGGGTTTGCCTGCAGCGAGATCTGGCAGGTCGCGCCGATCACGCGAATGGAGATTGTCTCGTCGAGGCCGAGGCCGATGTTGGCGACGATCTCGTTCGGTCCCCGGCCCTGGATATCGACCTGGTTGGGGTCGATGCAGATCTCGAGCTGGCAACCTGGCGAACCGTCGTTGCAGACATCTGAAGCCTGAGAGCAGATGTTGGCCGTACCCACCACTCCGGTGTCAAACGCCGTGGGCGGAAGACAGAAGGGGATGCCGCCCGAGGGGCAGGAGGTTGCGCCGCCGGCGCCGCCGAGGAGACCACCGGCGAGGGTGCCGACGTTGTCACCAAGGAAGTCGAAGCCGCGCTGGGTCACGTGGACCTGAGCGCCCTGGGGAACCTGCGGTGCGTCGTCGGGGTAGACAAAGAGGGGCGCGTTCGGATCGACGGGCGCGCCGCCACAACCACCGCAGCCGCCGCAACCACCGCAGCCGCCGCAACCACCAGCGCCGCAACCGCTGCCACCGCCAGCACAGGCATACATCGCAGCCATTACAAAGAGCAGCAGGAGCTGACGACGGACCGAACTCGAGATCAGAGCACCCATTCTTCCTCCAACATCAACGAGGCTCAGTGGCCCGCGCCAAAAGTATTCCAAGAAACCTGTTCAATCTTCCCCCGTGGGGGAGAAGGTGTCAAGGCGAAACCCTACCGCGCGACGGCCTCTGGCTGTGTCGTGTCACACAGTTCGTGACGCAGTGCGGCAGCGATTCCAGAGGCGCCAAGCGGTCTAGATGTAGTCGAACCAGCGGTCGTAGCCTTCCCGGGCGCCACGCACGACTTCGAAGAACTGCGACTGGACGAGGCCTGAAACCGGACCGACCTTCCCGTCGCCAATCTTCCGGTTGTCCACCATGCGAACCGGCGTCACCTCTGCGGCGGTGCCGCAGAAGAAGACCTCGTCGGCCACATACATCTCTTCGCGTGCGAAGCGGGTCTCGTCGACCTTCACGCCGTTGTCGCGGAGGATGGTAATGACGGTGTCGCGGGTGATGCCGCCAAGGATGGCCGAGCCGAGCGGCGCGG
Organism: uncultured delta proteobacterium; assembly: GCA_903873545.1. Lineage (GTDB taxonomy): Bacteria > Myxococcota_A > Bradymonadia > REDH01 > REDH01 > CAIWGR01. The sequence continues at coordinate 1,783 of CAIQPA010000486.1, read as the reverse complement.
TGCGTACGACGCCGTCGCGAACGATGAAGACATTCTCGCCCGAGGCTTCGCAGACGTAGCCCTCGTGGTCGAGCATGATGGCCTCGTCGTAGCCGGCGAGCATGACTTCGCGCTTGGCCATGATGGAGTTCACGTAGTGCCCAACGATCTTGCCCTTGTTGAAGAGGGTGTTGGGGTGGATGCGCTGGAAGGAGGAGACCTTGGCAGAGATGCCCTCCTTCATGCCCTTGTCGCCGAGGTAGGCGCCCCACTGCCAAGAGGCGATGGCGACCCGGGTGCGGTTGGCGGTGGAGCCAAGGCCCATCGCGCCGTCGCCGACGAAGACGAGCGGCCGGAGATAGGCCTCTGCCTGACCGTTGGCCCGCAGAAGGTCACGCGAGGCCTGCATGATCTCGTCAACCGAGTGGGGGATCTCCAGCAGCCCCATGTGGGCGCTCTCGAAGAGCCTACGGATGTGCTCGCGGTGGCGGAAGATGTGGCTGCGGCCATCGGCCCGCTGGTAGCAGCGGATGCCCTCGAACATTCCGAGGCCGTAGTGGAGCGTGTGGGTCATGATGTGGACGTTGGCCTCGTCCCAGGGGACAAGGGCGCCATCCATCCAGACAAAATTCGCGCGAAGTGAAGACATGCAGCGGTCCTTGTACAGGTCTGCCCGAGCGGGATCAGACTGTTCGCCGCGCCCCTACTCTCTGGGTCGATCGGCGCAAGCAAAACCGCTGACGCGAGGCGTCAGTTCTGGCTGACCTGAACCGACCTGCTGGTCACTAACAGGTAGATGAGTCGGGCGAGGCGCTCGTCTGCAAGGAAGGGGCCGGCGGCGCGACGATTTGCCAGACCTGGCGCCCAGCCGGCGACCAGTGCGGCCTGCGCGGGGGTGAAGTCGGCGTGAGGCAGCGCGATGGGTGGCTCGTCGCTCATCGTGAGGCGGGCCGTCGACAGCGCGGTCGCCAAACCGCGAAGCTCAGAGAGCGGCAGCAGGTGGCGGATGCCAGCCCAGAGCATCTCGCCCAGCTGCGGCGCACCGGCGACGGCCTGCTCCTCCACGAAGGGGAGCGCGCGGAAGCCAAAGCGCCCTGCCCGCCAGCCGAGCAGCCCCTCGACGCGCAGCCGGAGTTGAAGTCGCAGGAAGGTCTGGACATCTGCGGCGGTGACCAGGCCTGATGCGATGAGTGTGGCGCCGAAGAGGCTGCCGGAGGCCTGCGCGTCGGCGGCGATGCGGTCCGCGCTCTCCTGCGACAGCCTGCCATCCGAGACGAGGAGTGCTCCCAACCGCTCCTCGGGCCGATTGCTGCGCGCGGCGACGACGGCACCCGAAAGGAATACGACCTCGAGGCGCTCGGCCTCGCTCGCGAGCAGCAGCGAGCCATCGTAGCCCGCGATGGCGGCGCTCGCGAGCACGGTCGCGATGGCATGGTCGGCGAGGGAGCCGTCGTCGGGGACAAGGTCGGGGTTCCAGCTGTTCCAGGCGGGCGCATCGAGCGCAGCGATATCTGAGAAGGAGTCGACCTCGACGGTCGGTGCCAGGCCAGGCGGGTCGCCTGCATCGTCATACATCTCGTCGGAGAGGTCCTCCTCCACGCCGAGTTCATCGGCATCGAGGATGGGCGACTCGGCCTCGGTCGGGGCGTCGAGCTTGCTGCGGTCGGCCGTGGCAACGGCGCGCGGGAGTTCCGACGGAGAGGAGTCGGGGAGCGCAACGGGTGGCAGGGCCCAGGCGGCACGCTGCACGAGCTGGAGCAGGGCCTGCGGGTCGAGCGGCCGCGGGAGGACGTCGAGCAGGCCG
>CAIQPA010000485.1 GCA_903873545.1 uncultured delta proteobacterium | reverse complement strand
CGGCGCTGAGGCGCTCGCTGACGCCGGCATCCCGCTCCGCGCGCTGTTCGCGCTCTCCGACCTGCGCGGCTGACCGCTCCTCCGTCGGCGCCCGCTCGGGACCGGCTCCGACGCGACCGGCACGGTGCCGAACTCGGCAGGAATGGTCAGCATCCAAAGTGCGATCAGGAAGCAGTAGAGCGGCGCATCACCGTAGAGGTACTCGCCGCCCATCGCGCCAGAAGCCATGGTTAGCAGCACTGCCTGTCCACCGATCCGAGCATCGCGCTGGAGCGTCTGCGTGGCCCGCCAGAGGTTCCAGAAGAACCAGAGGAAGGCACCGCCACCCAGCAGGCCGGCCTCCAGGAACATCTGAAGAAAGAAGTTATGGCTCCCTGTCGACCAAAGGGGCGACGCCCCGCCACGGTGGAAGATGCCGAACCCGAGCACGGGATGTTCCGACAGTTTGGCGCTCTCGTGGACCCATGTATCAATTCGGCCACCGTCATCAACGCTCGACTCCGCCTCGTCTCCCGCAACCGAATAGTCCTTCTCCTCCACAATCAGCCGTTGCAGGTTGCGCGCAACGCTCGGCGAGTTCGCTGCGGCTACTGCCACAATCAGCCCGACGAACGCGGCAGCCGCCACATAACGAATCCTGATGCGACGGGTCATGAATGCCGCCCCCAGCAGAAGACTGAGCCACCCGCCGCGCCCCTGCGAAAAGATCATTCCCACGACGCCTGTGAGCGTGACGGCTGCCAGCATCCAAGAGCGCGCTCCGGCGAGGCGCCCGGAGGTCAAGACATAGGTGCTACTCACCACCACACATGCCAGGGCAACCGAGGTGGGATTGCCAAAGAGCAGGTCCGTTCGCCCCGCCCCACGCACTCCCTGATCGAGAATCTGCGCTTGATAGACAAGAACGCCGGACAGCAGCACGACCCCAGCTCCCCACCCCGCAATCACGGTCTGTCGGTAAAGCGGCGAAGCAAAGCAGCGCAGGGACGCGAAGGCCAAGAGCATGTACACGGAGAATTTGGCCATCCGCAGCACGCCCATCACAGCAACAGTTGGCTCGGCCGCCGGGAAGCGGAGCGGTACCGAGACAGAGGCGATCAGAGCAATGACAATGAAGGCAACGAGCGCATGAGCGTACCGCTCCAGAGGCGTCGGTGGGAGCCTCCGCGCGATCATCGCCAGCACGACGAGGCCGGGCACCGCCAACTTGTCCGCAAGGGTGACCTGTCCGAGAATACCAGTGCCTCCAACCTGCCCAAGATCGGGCACGAAGGGTACGATAACCGCAAAAAAGAGGAGGAGATGTTTCATGCGTGGGCCTGCTGCTGCAGCACCTACCGCGGAACCCGGCGGGCGGCAATCTACCTTGCCCTTGAACCTTCTCGGTGGTACCCTCCCCCGCACCCGAACACCGCTCTGGAGGATGCCGTGATTACCTGTTCAAAGTGCGGCCGAGAGAACGAAGCCTCCTTTAAGTTTTGCCTTGGTTGCGGAGGACCGGTCACGGCTCCAGCTGCGCCCAAGTCCGCTGCGCCTGCCTGCCCGCAGTGCGCGACACCAATCACGCCAGGCCAGAAGTTCTGTGGATCGTGTGGCTGCAAGATCGAATTGGCTGCCGCGGCGCCAGCGCCGGCCCCCAAGGTGGAGGCCAAGCCGGAGCCTAAGCCCGAGCCCAAGCCTGTTCCACACAAGACAGAGGCCACCGCGGTCAAGCCGGCCGCAGCACCCGCAGGTGCAGCCGCCACCCTGACCATGGTCAAGCCTGACGGCTCGCCCGGTGAGAGCGTAGCGCTCGCCTCCGGCAAGAACATCGTCGGTCGAAAGTCCGAACATGCCGTCTTCTCGCGCGATGAGTTCCTCTCGCCCGAGCATGCCTCCCTCGAGGTCAACGGAAAGACCGTCACCGTGAAGGACCTCGGTTCGCTCAACGGCACCTACTACCGCATCGCTGAGGTTACGGAGCTCAAGACGGGAGACCATGTCCGCATGGGGCTCGAAGTTCTGCGCTTCCAGGCCCTGGCCGCAGCCGCCGCAATCGCCGCGCCTGCAAAGGACGGCACCGTGGCCATCGGTTCGCCCGCAGGCGACGCATGGGGTCGCCTTGAGCGAGTCAGCGCGCCGGACGAGGCCTCCTTCACCTTCCTGCTGCGAAGCACCGAGCATTTCCTGGGCCGCGAGAAGGGCGACATCCTCTTCGGCGACGATCGGTATGTCTCGGGCCGTCACGCCCGCATCTTCACCGATGGAAGCGCCTTCTTTGTCGAAGACCTCAAGAGCTCAAACGGCACCTTCGTGAGACTCACCGCGAGCCGTGAGCTCGGCCATGGAGCGCTCATCTTCATCGGAAGCCAGCCCTTCCGCCTCTCCATCGGCGGCTAGTCGCCTCGGAGCCCGCGATGTTAGAGTTTGAACGGAGCGGGCTCATCGAAGAGGCCTGCGGTGTCGTCGGAGTGGTGGGCCACCCCGAAGCTGCAAGCATCGCCTACTTGGCACTCCACGCGCTGCAGCATCGCGGCCAGGAAAGCGTCGGTATTGCCGCAGCCGACGGCCTGCGCCTGCGCGCTGTGCGCCGCATGGGCAAGGTCTCTGAGGCCATCAACAAGGATGACCTCGCCGGTCTCCCGGGTACCCTCGCCGCGGGACATGTTCGCTACGCCACCGCCGGCGAGAGTTCGCTCCGCAACGCCCAGCCGCTGACGGTCCAGCTCAAGTTCGGCTCCGTCGCCATCGCCCACAATGGCAACATCACCAACGCGTCGACCATCCGCCGCGAGCTCGAAGCGCGCGGCAGCATCTTTCACACCGATGTCGATACCGAGGTCATCGCACACCTCATTGCCCGCTCCGAAGCCGACTCGCTCGACGAAGCGCTCGCGGCAGCCCTCCGACCCCTCGAAGGGGCCTACAGCCTCGTCGTCCTCTCGGCCGACGCAGCCTACGCTGTCCGCGACCCCCGCGGCGTGCGCCCGCTCTCCATCGGCCGGCTCGGCGACGCCTGGATGATCGCCAGCGAGACCTGCGCGCTCGACCTTGTGCGGGCCAGCTGGGAGCGAGATGTCGAGCCCGGCGAGATGCTCCGGTTCGGCAGCGATGGGACCATGCAGAGCAGCTTCCCCTTTGAGAAGCGGGCGCCAAAGCCCTGCATCTTCGAGCTGATCTACTTCGCCCGCCCCGACAGCGTCGTCTTCGGGCGCGGCGTCTACGAGACCCGCGTGAAGATGGGTGAGCGGCTCGCGCGCGAATCGGCCGTAGAGGCCGACTGCGTGATCCCCGTCCCCGACTCCGGCGTTCCGGCTGCGATCGGCTTCGCCCGCGCGAGCCAGGTCCCCTACGAACTCGGGCTCATCCGCTCCCACTATGTGGGCCGTACCTTCATCGAACCCACGGGGAGCATCCGAGACTTCGGCGTGAAGCTGAAGCTCAACCCGGTGCGCCGGCTGCTCGAAGGCAAGCGGGTCATCATCATCGACGACAGCATCGTCCGTGGCACCACCTGCAAGAAGCTGGTGACACTGGTCCGCGAAGCCGGCGCCGCAGAGGTCCACTTCCGCGTGGCCTCCCCGCCAACGATGTGGCCCTGTTACTACGGCATCGATACGCCGAGCCGCGACCAGCTCATTGCCGCAAATCATGAGATCGATGCGATCCGTGACTTTATCCAGGCCGATTCTCTCGCCTACCTCTCGCTCGAGGGGCTGCGTGAGGCCACGGGCGCGCAGGGCGGCAGCTCGCACACCGATGCCTCCTTCTGCGAGGCCTGCCTGACGGGCCACTACCCCGCCGGCATCATCGAAGCCGCCGACCGGCGCGAAAGCCACTAGCGACCGGCACACCCCTGCCACGCCAACGCAGCCGAAGCGACGGAGGGGAGCTCGGCCAGGTCACGCGGCGGCACCGTAAGCGAGGGCGCCATCGCCGCCCAGCGACAGGCCATACTCCTGACATCTTCAGCGTCCACGCTCTGCGTCTCAGCGAGCCAGCCAACCGCACCCGCCGCGTCGCCCCGACGCAGCGACGATGCCGCCAACTGCCGCGCTAGCTCTGGCGCAACGACGAACCCCAGCGGCCCCACCGCCAGCCAAGGCCGGCTCGACTCCACCCAGCTCTCCAAGAAGCGACGGGCACGCTGCAGCGATAGATCGCCGCCGCTCGACACCTCATGCACCAGCAGCCGCTCACCGCAACCGCGCAGCGCCTCGAGCGCCTGCGCAGCAACCTCGTCACAGGCGGCGCCGGCGCGCCCCAGACAGAGCAGAAGGTCGTCTGTGATTTGGCCAACCTCCGCGCCGCAGCTGGTGGCATCCGTGCCAGATATCGGCAGATCGCGCAGTCCGACGTAGCAGACCATCGCCCGCACTTCGCTGCAGGCGACGGGCTCCGCGGGAAGGCTCGGTACCGCCTCCGATACGATAGGAGCGGCGGGCTCGGGTGCCCGCTGCGGGCTGGAGCAGGCCGACAGCAATGCAACGCTGAGGAGCACCGCAGAATCCCAACGGCTGATTGACCTAGCGGCTTTCACGGTTGTACCCTCTGGCTCCAATGGCGGCCGTCGCCTACCAGCTCGGCACCTTGCACGGCTCCGCACAGGCGCGCAACTCTTCTCTGGCTGATGGAATGATGTCCCACCCGCTGCTCGCACAGGCCGAGGCCACGACCACCGCACCCCGGCAAAGTTCGGGCAGCGGTGCGACGACGGCCCCCGATGCTGGCGTGGGAACCTCACGTGCGCAGCTCGTGGAGTATGGCCTTGGACTCGCTGCGATCGTCGCGGTCGCGCTCGTGCTACGAAAGGTCATGCGGGGCGCAGGCGAACTCTCCCCGCGCGGCGAAGGACTTCCGCGCGCGCTACGTGCCGAACTCAAGACACGCGAGCAGCGAGGCGACCATGCCGGGGCGGGCGAACTCCTCTTCGACGCCGGCAAGCTGGCCGAGGCAGCAGACTCCTTCATCGAAGCGGGCGACTTCCTCCGCGCCGGAGAGTGCTACGACCGGGCCGACAACGTGGGCAGAGCGACCGTGATGTTTCGCAAGGCGGGTGCCCCGGAGCGGGCCGCTTCGCTGCTCGCCCGCCGCGGCCAGTTCGAACTCGCAGCCAAGGAGTTCCTGATTGCTGAACGGCCCGAGAAGGCTGCCGAAATCTACACCAAGCGGGGCGACCATCGCGCCGCAGCCGTCGCCTTCCAGCAGGCCAAGCTGCTCCGGGAAGCGGCCGAGGCCTATGACCGGGCAGGCGACGCAGCCAAGGCCGCCGAGCAGCGCGCCGCGCTATTCGACCGAGAGTTTGCCCGCAGCGGCGGCAATCTTGCAGCCATCAAGCCTGCCGTAGAGGCCGCGCAATCTGCCGCAAAGTACTTCGAAACGCACGGCAATGTTCCAGCGGCCGCGGCCCTGCTCAACCGCGCCGGCTTTCCCAAAGCGGCCGCTGAGCTGCTCGAACGCTCGGGCGACCTTGCAGCCGCAGAGGCCATCTACGCCGACAAGGGCCGGCTTGGTATGGCTGCGGAGATGTATGACCGCGTCGGGCGAGCGGACGATGCGCTCCGACTCCGTATCGCAGCGGCGCACGCACTCCCTGAGCCGGTCCAGCAGGCCGAGGCGCTCCAGAAGATCGGGCGGCTCGCCGATGCAGCAGCAAAGTTCTCCGAGGCGGGCGAGAACCTCCGGGCGGCAGGCTGCTACGAGGCGCTCGGCGAGCTCCGCATCGCAGGCCTGCTCTTCGCCGACCTGGGCGCCGATGCCGATGCCGTCCGATGCCTCACCGCCTGCGACGCCCACGCCGATGTCGCCGAAATCTACGCGCGGAGCGGCAATACCACAGGTGAACTCGATGCGCTCGGGCGCGCCAACAACCTGCAGCGGCTCGCACATCGCATGCTTGAACTTGGCCGATTCGCGGAGCTCGTCGCGCTCGTGAAGCCCACCCTCTCGCCTGCAGCGCTCAAGCCCTCCGACGCCTCGCTCGCCTACACCCTCGCCCGCGCCCTCGAAGCGCTGGAAGAGCAGGCCGTCGCCGCAGACTGGTACCGCGCTGTTGCCACGGCCTCACCCGGCTTCCGCGACGCAGCCGCCCGAGCGGCGGCACATACCAAGACCGTCGCCCCACCTACGCCCACAGCACCGTCGCGGACGGCCCCCTCAGCCACGGGGCGCTATCGCATCATCGAAGAGATCGCCCGAGGCGGCATGGGCATCGTCTACAAGGCGACCGATACCGCACTCGACAGGGTGGTGGCCTTCAAGGTCCTCGCAGAGAACCTCAAGGCCAACGAGGTCGCAGTCGGCTACTTCCTCCGCGAAGCCAAAGCTGCGGCCAAAATGATCCATCCCAACATCGTCACCGTTTTCGACACAGGCGAGCAGGACGGCGAGTTCTACATGGCGATGGAGTTCGTCGACGGCGAGACGCTCAAGGCCATGGTGCAGCGTCAAGGACCCTTCCCCGAACAGCTCGTGCGCTACGCCTTCGTCCACGCAGCCAAGGCGCTCGGCTACGCACACGAGCATGGCCTTATCCACCGCGACGTGAAGCCCGGCAACATGATGCTCGGCGCAGACAGGGCGCTCAAACTCATGGACTTCGGCCTCGCCAAGTTCGTCAGCGAGATGACGACCTCCAAGACCCGCTCCATCGGCACGCCCTACTACATCTCCCCGGAGCAGATCACCGGCGCACAGCTCGATGGCCGCTCCGACATGTACAGCCTCGGCGTCTCCATGTTCGAGATCGCCACCGGCCAGCTCCCCTACGCCAAGGGCGACCTGACCTACCTCCACCTGCACGGCGAGATTCCCAAAGCCTGCGAGCTCGTTCCGGGGCTATCGGTGGCGCTGAGTGAGGCCATCGAACGCTGCATGGCCAAGCGCCCGGAGGACCGCTTCGAAGACATGAAGGCCCTCATCGCCGCTGTCCGCTGAGGCGCCGGCTAGAGTTCGACCACCGTCACGCCGTCGCCTCCTTCGCCCTGCCCGCCCGACCGGAACTTCTTCACGTAGGGCGAACGGATGAGGTGGTCGCGGACCGCACGCTTGAGCACGCCCGTGCCATGGCCATGCACCACGAGAAGGAGCGGCCAGCCGCCACGCACCGCCCTGTCCAGCATCGCATCGAGCATCTCGATCGCGTCGTCCGACTGCACGCCGCGCAGGTCGAGTTTGGTTGTCACCTCCTCGGGAGGTGCCGGCATGACCGAGCGCGAGGGCAGCGGCTCCGAAAGCACACGCCGGCTCGCCGATGCGCCGCGCCCCTCTTCCGGTGCATAGAGGTCGGAGCGGTCGACGGTGGTCTTGATAGCGCCCACCTGGACCACAACCCTGCTCCCGCTCCCCGGCTCGGAGACGACGATGCCTCCGCGGCCGAGCGACTCCACCCAGACCTTTGCTCCGCTGGTCAGCGCGACAGAAGCGAGCGAAGCCCTGCCCTTGCGCGCCTCCACCTTTGACTCCTCTTCGTACCCGGCGGTGAGCCGCTCGGCAGCATCGAGCGCCTCCTTCACGACCGCTGCGGCAGCGGGTGTGGCCGCCTTGGCAACCAGCGTCCGGAGCGCCTCTCGGGTCCTGCGCATCTCACCTCGGAGCGCCAGCGCCTCGCCATCCAGCAGCTCCTTGCGGCGGCGTGCGGCGTCGTCCCGCATCGAGGCAGCCTCGGCAGCGTCGCGCTCCGCCTGCCGACGGGCACGCTCGGCCGCGTCACGGTCCGCCTCGACCGAGGCAAACATGCCCTCGAGCCGCGTGAGCATCTGCTCCCGCTCCACGCTCGCGGTGCCGAGCAGCCGGGTCGCGTCGTCGAGCAGGGCCCCAGGCATGCCAAGACGGCGCGCAACCGCGATCGCGTGCGAGCTGCCAGGCAGCCCGCAGCGGAGCCGGTAGGTGGGCTCAAGCCGCTCCACATCGAAGCCGACGGAGGCCGCCTGCAGCGCGTTGTGCTCCGCGCAGGCATCCTTGAGTTCGGAGAGGTGGGTTGTGACCATCACAAAGGCACCTCGCGCCACCATCCACTGGATCAGCGCGCGGCCGAGCGCGGCCCCCTGCTCGGGGTCGGTCGAACCAAAGAGTTCATCGAGCATGACCAGCGTGCGCGGGCCGCAGGCATCGAGGAAGGTCATCATGTGGGTGACATGGGCAGAGAAGGTGGAGAGGTCGTTCTCCACCGCCTGCGCGTCGCCGATGTCGGCGAAGACCTGGTCGAAAATCGGCATGACGGAGCCGGCCTCCGCGGGGATCGGGAGCCCGGCCTTCACCATGAGCGCAAACAGCCCGACCGTCTTGAGGGTCACGGTCTTGCCACCCGTGTTGGGCCCGGAGATGACCATGCCCCGGTGGTGCTCGGAGGTGTGGATGTCGTTGGCAACGACGCGCATCTCGCCCCGTGACTCGCGGAGCGCGAGCAAGGGGTGGCGGGCCTGTTTGAGGAGGAGCCTCGGTGTCTGCGAGCGGCCGGCAAGCATGGGTACTTCTGCCCTGATCTTGCGGCCGAACCGCACCGCGGCCCCGAGGCCGTCGAGGTAGGTGAGCACCGCGCAGGCTGTCTGAATGGTGTCTGCGACATCGGCGACACGCGACGTGAGCCGGCCCAAAATGCGGTGGACCTCACGCACGACTTCGAACTCGGCGACGCGGAGTTCGTTGTTGAGCGCCACCACCTCATGCGGCTCGATGAAGAGGGTCGCACCCGACCCGGAGTGTCCATGTACGATACCGGGGAAGTCGCCCCGCTCTCCTGCACGGACGGGTACCACAAAGCGGTTGTCGCGCTGGGTATAGAACTCGTCTTGGAGGATCCCCTCATACTTGGGCGAACGGAGGATGCGTTCAAGCCGCTCGATGATGGTTTTGCGGAGCCGGCCGACATCGCGGCGCAGAGGCCCAAGCGTAGGAGAGGCATGGTCGGCGATCTGGCCGTCGGCGTCGAGGCAGGACTCGATGGCCTTCGCCACTTCGGGATGGCTGACAAGCTGCGGCGCCCAGCGAGAGAGCGCGGGCAGCGTTGATGCGAGGCCTGCAAAGCCAAGGCGTGTGCGCTCGGCGCAGCGGATGGCGTGGGCGACTGCGGCGAGTTCGAAGGGGTCGAGCATCTCGCCTTTCCGGGCCCGCTCCACGAGTGGATGGACATGGGCAAGCCCCACAAGGGAGGGCTCCTGCGCGCGGGCCTGCAGCCGGGTCATCTCGGAGATTTCCTCGTAGCGGGCGACGATGAGCTCCTCGTCGTCGAGCAGCCCGATGCCCTCCAGACAGACCCTGCCGTGATCCGTCTCTGCGAAGAGGCTCACAGCCTCTGTGACCCGCGCCCAGTCGAGCGTGAAGCGGGTGCGGTCGAGCGCCGGCGGCGAGCCGGAGCCGGAGGCAAACCAGGCGGCCAGAGCGCGTTGCTGGGGCGATGGCGCCGGTGGTGCGGAGGGGTCGTGAAGGGGCGAAGACATCGGCGTCCGGGACGGCAGAAGAAGGAGCGCTGCCATACCGTTGGGGCAGCCCTTCTCGCAACGACCTGCGACCGATTCGCGCGCTGCGCCAGCGCAACAAAAGAATACCGCGCAAGAAACTCGCGCGCTGGAGGGTGGCTTTCTAGCGCTGAAGCGAGGGGCGACCTGTGGAGAAAGATCGAAAAAGATCGCACCTTCCAATACTTACAAAGATCGCGAGTTAACCACTTGGATCTTAGCGAATTTTGATTGACCGTGCTCCGCGCGATTCGGTATCTCTCCCGCCGTCAACAACTTTCGGTCGCACATGCCTACTACCCACCGCATCGTCATCTCCGTCTTCCTCGCACTCATCGTGCTGTTTGCGGCACGATTCGTTCACGAGCACCCCGGTCGTGAGCGCCATGCGGAGATGGAGCGCCGCATCGCCATAGCCTCCGAGCGTACACGCGCGCTGCAGGAGGAGAACCTCCGCAAGCTCCGTCAACTCGACGCAGCCTCCGGCGACCCTGCCGCCATCGCCTATCGGGCCCGCACCGAGTTCAGCTTCGTGCGACCCGACGAGCAGGTACTGCTCTTCCCTGAGCCGAAGCGGTGAAATCCCTGCCCGGCCGCTGGACGGCACGCGACCTTCGCTGGTGGAGCCCGATGCTCCTCGGCGGGCTCGGCGCGCTCTACTTTCTCCTCCAGCGTTCGCCACTGGGCGCCGCCGTCGCCCTACTCCTCTCCATCGCTGCCGTCGCCTTCGCGCAGCGCGACACCTCAAGCCGCGAGCGGGCGCTGCCGGCTCGCTCCGCCGCCCTTGGCATCGTAGCCGGGCTCGGCGTAGCAGGGCTGCTCAGCGCCGAACTGGTCCAGCCTGCGATTGCGCCCTGGCTGGCAGTGGGGCCACTCTGCCTCGCCGGCGCGCTGCTTCAAGGCCCCCTCCTTCGCTGCTTCGCGATTGCCTCGATCGCCGCCATCATCGTCTGCACGCCAGACACCGACTGGACGAGCCGAATCAGCGCCCTGCTCGCCGCCTCGGGCGGGCTTGCTCTCGCCTACAGGTACCGGTCGCTGCAGGGTTCCGGCAGTGCGCCGCGCGCCGCGTCCAACCGAGAGCGGAGCTGGGTGAAGGCCTCCCGCTCCACCGCTTCTGTCATGGAGGATGACGACGGCCGCCTCATGCGGGACGCGAGCCGGATGGTCCGCGAGTCGGTCGACCGGAGCCTCTCGGTGCTGCGCGCAGCGATGCGCGGTCGCACGGTCGTTGTCATCTGGCTCGATTCCCGCGATCGCTCCGCCTCCGTCCGCGCAGCGGAGACCTCCGAGAAGGGGCTGGCGCATGGCCCCTTCGGAGATCGGGAAGGCATCCTCGCCGTGCTGCACCAACAGCCCGCAGGTCTCCTCCTGAGCGACCGGAGCGGCGAAGATCTGGAACTCCCTTGGTACACCTCGACGCCGGACCGCTCGCACATCGCAGGCTGCGGCATCTACGAAGAGGGGATGCTTGTCGGCTTCCTCGTAGCCGACCGTGCAGCAACGCTGGCGGCCTTCGACGACATCGACCTGCACGCGCTCAAGGCGGCGGCGACAAACCTTGTGAGCACGATGCACACCGAGCGGCTGCTCGTCGACGCGGCCCGCTCGCGGCGCGAGGCAACGTTGCTCTACGAGGCCGCAGACGCCCTCAACAGCGCCCTCACCACCGAAGAGGTCTGCACCATCGCCGAGCGCCTCATCAAGCGGATCGCACCGGTCGAGACCTTTGTCATCACCCGGTTCGACGAAGATGCCGAGCGCCATGTTGTCCTCCGGGCGACCGGCCCCGATGCAGTCGGACTGGTGGATCACGAGTTCGCCGATGACAGTAGCCTCGCACCCCTCGCGCTCCGCCGCCGCCACATCCTGCCCTACAGCGGACGGCTCGAGAACAGCGACACGCCCGTCTTCGGCCGCGACTACATGATGCCGCGCGCAGAGAGCATCCTCATCTTCCCCCTCGAGATCGGCCACCGACCCATCGGCACCTGCACCCTCGCAAGCGGCACCGCGGAGGCCTTTGATGTAGCCACCCGCGACAGGCTCCGAGCCGTCATCACCTATGTCTCCGCCGCCCTCTCCAACGCCCTTGCCTACGCGCAGATGGTGCACCGCGCGACCACCGACGGCATGACCGGCCTCCTCAACCACCGCACCTTTAAGGAGCGCGGCACCGAGGCCTTCGAGCGTGCCCGCCGCACCGACCGGCCCATGTCGCTCATCATGTGCGACATCGACCACTTCAAGCGCATCAACGACACCTATGGCCATGCTGTCGGAGACGACGTCATCCGCTCCGCTGCTGTCACCCTCCGCGCCTGCCTCCGCCGCATCGATCTGGGCGCCCGCTACGGCGGCGAGGAGTTTGCCATCCTCCTCGAAGAGACCGACCACGCCCAGGCACTCGCAACGGCGGAGCGCCTCCGGCAGGCCGTCGCCGCGCTGGAGTTCACCGCAGACCAGACCCAGTTCCGCGCCACCATCTCGCTTGGTGTCGCCTCGATCCAGCCCGGAACCGACACGCTGCTTGCCTTCATCGAGGCCGCAGACGCTGCGCTCTACGACGCCAAACGGGCCGGCCGGAACCGGGTCGCCTCCGCCGCTCGCGTCAAGGCCGCCGCCTAGCTTCGGCTCAGTCGCCGAGGCAGATGCCGATCGCCCGCGCTGCGCTGCAAATCTGGCCGTGCGGTTCAACCTGCTTGTTCTGCCCCATGGCGTCGAGCAGGTCGACATCGCCGATCTCCGTCCCGCGGAGGCAGACCATGCGGCCGAACTTTTGGGCCGCCGCCAGCTCCACCGCGTGGTATCCGAAGCGGGTGCCGAGCAGCCGATCGAAGTGCGAGGGCGAACCTCCGCGCTGGATGTGGCCGAGCACCGTTGCACGGGCCTCAAAATCGGTCTCCCGCTCGATCCGCTCCACCAGCTGTTCGGCTGCGCCGCCCAGACGTGCATTCGTGCTCTTGCCCGGGTGGGACCGGAAGGAGGGGGCCTCACCCGCGGGGTAGGCACCCTCGGAGACCACCACGACCGAGAAGGAGAGCCCGTTGCGCTGCCGCTCGCGGATCTTCGCAAGCACGGCATCGAAGGAGTAGGGGATCTCGGGAAGCAAGATGACATGGGCGCCGCCGGAGATGCCGGCATGCAGTGCAATCCAGCCGGCGTGGCGGCCCATCACCTCAAGCACCATAACCCGGTCGTGGCTCTCCGCGGTGGTGTGAAGGCGGTCGACGGCCTCCATCGCGATGCCGACCGCCGTATCGAACCCGAAGGTGTAGTCGGTGGCGTCGAGATCGTTGTCGATGGTCTTCGGAACGCCAATGACCTTGAGGCCCCGCTCCCGGAAACGCTGCGCAATGGTCTGTGTGCCGTCGCCGCCGACGAAGATGACAGCATCGATGCCCTCCGCCTCCAGGCGGGCAATCATCTTGCCCGGGATGTCCTCCTGGCCGAGCTCACCGCTGGCGACACCGAAGGGATTGCCCCGGTTGGTGGTGCCAAGGATGGTGCCACCACGAGGAAGAATACCGCGCACCGATGCGGGCGTGAGTGGCCGGAGCGGCTCCGGGCGGAGGAGCCCTTGGAGGCCGTCCTCGATGCCAAAGACCGACCAGCCATACTTGGCGACGGCGGTGCGGACGGCTCCACGGATGACGGCGTTGAGTCCCGGGCAGTCTCCTCCACCCGTCGAGATCGCGATTCGCATTGCAGGCTCCTGCTTACTTGAACACTGAGGCAAAGGCGGGTAGTTATCTCCGTTTTGCGCAATTGCACACTGTGTTGAATAACGGCTCTGAAGGGTCGTCACCAGCGCCGTGCAAGGCCGCTTGCATTCTTACTCCCTCGACTCACGAGTGCGTTCATGAACCGTTCCCTAGTATCCCGTCTCCTGGTGGTTCTTCTTCTCTGCATCGGCGCATCACCGGCATGGGCAGGCAACGGCGAGGCACTGCTCAAGTATGTGCCCACCAACACCCGCCTGGTTGTGAATGTGAACACCGCTACCCTCCGGGCGACGCGCGGCTACGCCATCGCGCTCAATGCCTTCAAGGGCACCCCCAAGTACAACGCCACCATCAAGAAGCTCGGCTTCCCCGACCTCAACAGCTTCGACACGGTGATGCTCACCAACATCGACGCGAACGAGAACGACCCGCAGCTCTTCGTCGCGATGGAGGGCCGCTTCGATCGCAAGAAGATGGAGAGCGAGTTCTCTCTCCAGAAGGAGATCAAGAAGGAGGTCATCGACGGCGTGACCTGCTGGGTTGTCGGTGACCGCGAGGCTGCGACCTTCGCCAACGACACCACCCTCCTGATCGGCGCCAAGGCGACGCTTGTCGCTTCGGTCAAGGGCGCTGCTGGCGCCACCGGCGCTCCCGGTTCGCGTATCTCCGCTCTGGCGAGCTCCATCAGCCGCGTCGACCGCAACCAAGAGATCTGGTTCGCTGCCTCGGTCTCGACCCGCCTTCAGGCCCGCCGCACGGAGCTCAAGAGCTTCCGCAGCATGCGTGGTACCTTGGACGTCGGCTCGGGCCTCACCCTGAACGCCATTGCCACCCTCGACAACGCGGCTTCGGCTACTACCAAGGCTGCGGAGCTCACCAAGGATTTCTCGGATGGCGCCGCCTCCAAGGAGATGGCTGCCATCGGTATGAACACCGTCTACCAGAACCTGAAGGCCACCGCCGCTGGCAGCGACGTCACGCTGACCGCCTCCTACCCGCAGGCGCAGTGGGAAAACCTGCTCCGCACCGCGACCGCAGTCATGGCGGAAGAGCTCCGCTAGGCAGAGAGGGCTCCGCGTGGCGCTCTCCCCCTCATGAATCGCGCGGCGGCCTCGGTCGCCGCGTTTCGTTTTTGGAGTCTCCGTGTTCTCACTCCCCTCGCTCCGACTCCTCGCCGCGGCCCTGACCGCCTCCCTGCTCGCCAGCCCTTTTGCGACCGCGGCTGAACCCACCGCTGGCAGGCTTCGGATGCTCGACAGCGACAGCTCCACGCTCACGCTCCAGCCCGGTGCGCTGGGCTTCTACCGCGGTGGAGAACTCTCTGTTGGCCTCGCAACACAGCTCGACGCGCAGCGTCCCGCCCAGTCATGGGATCTGCGCCTCGCAGGCGGCAGCGATGGCTTCGCCGGAGGCCTGCTGCTGCGACAGGACCTCAAGGAGCGCTGGTGGGCCGGCTACGGCGTAGGCCTCGCGATGGACTGGTTCT
Organism: uncultured delta proteobacterium; assembly: GCA_903873545.1. Classification (GTDB taxonomy): domain Bacteria; phylum Myxococcota_A; class Bradymonadia; order REDH01; family REDH01; genus CAIWGR01. The sequence continues at coordinate 640 of CAIQPA010000485.1, read as the reverse complement.
CGATTGGCCTCACGGCCCAGCGCAGCGGCCTGCCGCTTTGGGCGACCGAGGCAGAGAGGCGGTCGACACGCCTCGATGCTGGGGTAGGCCTCCGACCAGCCTCGTGGCTGTCGCTCGGCTACAATGTGGGGCGCAGCGAAACGGATGGGGCGGGGGCGATCGCAGACCAGCGCGTTGGCCTCGCAATCCGCGACCCGGGCGGAGTCTGGGGCGCCGAGACCGCGCTGCTGCTCGATGGCGGCGGCGGGTTTGCAGCGACCGAGCTGGGCCTGCAGCGCCGGTTCGGGGCGTTGGCCCTGCGGGTGAGCGCGAGCGTGGACGATCAAGGTTCAGCCGGCGGCGGACTGTTCGCCGAGTATGCGCTCGACGGCGCAGAGATTGGGCTTGGGGCGGCCGGAGACGCCGAAGGCGTGGGCCTGGTCGAGCGGCTCGCGCTGTCGTCGGAGAGCGCGCCAGGAGCCGACTTCGGCGCTGCGAAACTGGTCGTTGTCCGCCTCAGCGGCCTGCTCGACGAGCGCGGCGGCGGAGGGTTCTTCGCGCCGGCAGGGCGCGAGTTTGCAGCGCTGCTCGAGGATGTCCGGATGGCGGCCGTCGACCCGCGCGTGACCGGCCTCTACCTCGAGTTGAATGGCTGCTCGGG
>CAIQPA010000484.1 GCA_903873545.1 uncultured delta proteobacterium | reverse complement strand
GTCCGCGGTGAGGCTTGAATCAGAGAGGGATGGGGATACCTGCGCAGACTTCGAAGTCTGGGCCGCAGCTGGACTGTACGCAGCTGTTACACTCCGGGGTTCCACCGAAGGGGAAGCAGGGGGAGTTGCATTCGGTGAAGCCGCAGAGCGCGGTCGCGCCGAAGCAGTCGCCGCAGGCCCGGGATGTTCCGTAGGAGTTGCTGACGCAGTCCGAGAAGCAGATATCGATGGCCGGCGCGCCACCCGTGAGGCAGGTCAGCAGGCACTGGTTGGTGATGTCGTCGTAGGTAACGCCGGCGATGGCGTTGAGGTCGTTGATGTTGTCGCAGGCGGCTGAGGAGCTGCAGGCGGCATCGAAGACACAGTCCCCGTCGGCGCAGTCGATGGCGCCGTCGCGGTCGTCGTCGAGGCCGTTGGCGCAGCTCTCTGCGGGGACGAAGCAGTTGGATGCGCCCGCGCAGTCGAAGTCGGCGCAATCGATGGCGCCGTCGCGGTCGTTGTCACGGCCATCGGTGCAGCTTGTCTCGAAGTCCGGCGCACAGGCCGGCGTGGCTGCGCAGTCGGCGTCGCCACAGTCGATGGCGCCGTCGCGGTCGTTGTCGCGGCCGTCGGTGCAATCTTCGACGAAATCGGCGCAGAGCGGAGCGCCGGCACAGTCCGGATCGAGGCAGTCGATGAGCCGGTCGAGGTCGTCATCCACGCCGTTGCTGCAGTTCTCGGTGGGCGGGAGCGTGTCGGCAGCCGTGTCGGCTGCGGTGTCGCCGACCGTATCGGTCGCAGTGTCGCTGCTCGTGTCATCCACCGTGGTGTCGACCGCGCCCGTATCTTCCGGACTGCTGTCTGCGCCGATCGTGTCTTCTGTCGCCGTGTCGCCCGTGCCCGTGTCGGCAGGCAGGCCGCCACCTCCACCGCCGCCGGAGGAGCCCCGGCCGCGCACAGGCGCCTCTGAGCAGGCCGTCGCAACCAGCGCCACGCAGGCCAGCGCATGCAGGAGCAGAAACAGGCGGCGGCCTCTCATCTCAGTGCTGAAGCGAGGTGAGGAGGCGCGCCGTGATCTCGTCGGGGGCGCCAACGCCATCCACGCGACGCAAGATGCCCTGGCTCTCGTAGAAGGGGACGATGGGCGCCGTCTCGCCGTGATACTTGCTGAGGCGGTTGATGCAGGCCTCTTCGGTATCGTCCTTGCGCTGCTGGAGGCGCGCCGCGATTTCTTCGCTCTCGGGCGGGCTGAACTTGAGGTGGTAGATGGTGCCGGTGTCGGGGTCGGTGCGGCGCCAGACGATGCGCTCGACGATGAGGCTGTCGGGGACCTCGAGGAGCACGACGGCATCGAGCTTCACGCCTGCGCCGGTCAGCGCGACATCGAGTGCCTCGGCCTGCGGGCGGGTACGTGGGAAGCCGTCGAGCATGAAGCCGGTAGCGGCATCCTCCTTGCCGATGCGCTCGACGATCATGCCGATGACGACGGCGTCGGGAACGAGGTCGCCCCGCTTCATGTAGCCGTCTGCCTCGATGCCCAGCGCCGTTCCCTCTTTCACCGCTGCCCGCAGCATGTCGCCGCTGGAGATGTGGGGGATGGCAAAGTGTTCGACCAGACGGGCGGCCTGGGTGCCTTTTCCGGCGCCCGGGGGGCCAACAAAGATCATACGCATGAGGAACTTCCGGCAATGAGACGAACCCATGGTTCGCGGGCCGCACCCTAGCCTAACCTCGCAGTTCGCTTCAATGAGGTTGTTTGGCGCGGGCCGCAGGCGCCGCACTGACCGTCACGAGCGGCTTGAGGGCGCGAAGGGTCGAGGGGCCAATGCCGCTGACGCGGCGCAGGTCGTCGGGCCGGCGGAAGGGGCGCTTGGCGATAATCCGGGCCGCCATCGCCGGCCCGACGCGGGGCAGCGCATCGAGCTCGGCCAGCGTCGCGGTGTTGAGATCGACGAGGGCCGGCGGAGCAGCCTCAACGGCCGCTGCCGCCGAACCCTCCTCCACCACGGGTGTAGCCGCGCGGCTGCGCGTGGGCGCGAGCTGAGCTGCCGGATGACGGAGCGCCCGTTCGCTCGCAGCGACCCGTTCACCCAGACGGGCAGAGGCAACGACCTTGTCCTGCGCAGCCTTCACGACAGTGTCGGAGCCCTCCTCTTCCTCGGGGCGCTCGACCGCGTAGCCTGGAGCGGCTGGCACAAACCGCAGCACCTCGCGCTGCCCGCAACCCACCACCATCAACATGCCAAGAGAGACAATCGTTCGCTTCATCGGACACCTCACAATAAGGGAGTGAAGGGTCGCAACGGTTGATCCGTCGACGGCCCATGGTATTGTCGGCGTCCAGAGCCCGTTGTTGCGCGCCGGAGGAAAAAATGTTTTTGAACCCCACCTCGATGCTTCTGACCGCCCTTCTTCTCGCCGGTTCGACGGCCTTGGCCCGACCGGCCGCGGCCTGCGAAGGGCATGGCGCGACCCCTGCGATCGAGACCGCGCAGGCCGACGCAGCACCGGCGCCTTCCGCCCCTGCGGAGGCAGCAGCGCCCGCCACCGCTGACGCCACAGCGGGCTGGGATGCGCTGCTCCACGCCTTCGTGACCGCCGACGGTGGCTTCCGTTACAAGGCGCTTGCCGCCGACACCGACGCGATGGCGAAGCTAAAGGCCTTCACTGCGCAGGTCGCCACGGCCGACACCTCCAAGCTCTCACGCGAAGAGGCGCTGGCCTTCTACATCAACGCCTACAACGCCACGACCATCGCCGAGGTGCTCAAGCTCTGGCCGGTCACCAACGTGCTGAAGAAGGATGGCTTCTTCGACAAGACGAAGCATCTCATCGCCGGCGAGTCGCTCACACTCAACGACCTCGAGACAACCAAGATCCGGAATCCTTTCAAGGAGCCGCGCATCCACTTCTTGGTCAACTGCGCGAGCGCCAGCTGCCCCGTCCTCGTTGGAGAAGCCATCACGGCCGCCAACATCGAGTCGCTCATGGCGCGACAGGCGACGGAGTATGTGAGCCGGACAACCCTGTTCCCCAAGAACAAGAAGGCGCTCGAGATCAGCTCCATCTTCGACTGGTACAAGGATGACTTCGGCGGCCCCGAGGGGGTGCGCGCCTTCATCGCCGCCCATGTTGCGCCCGAACAGCGCGCCTTTGTCGAAGACAGTGCCAACAAGATCGGCTTCTTCAACTACGACTGGACCACCAACGCCCGCGACTAGGCGCTTGCCGCGAGGGCCTGCGCAAGGTCGTCGCGCAGGTCTTCGAAGGCCTCGATGCCCACCGACAGCCGCACCGTTCCGGGCAACAGCCCAATCTGCGCACGGGCCTCGGGCGTACGGTGCGAGGTGTTGTAGGGAAGGCTGACGAGCGTCTCGACGCCGCCGAGCGAGGTGGCCGGCGTGGCCACCTTGAGGGCCTGGAGCAGCCGCTCCGCCCGCGCATCGCCGCCCGAAACCACAAAGCTGAGCATGGGTCCGCCCGCCGTCAGGGTCTCCTGCCAGCCGATCTGCAGCGAGGGGTGAAAGACCTTCTCGATGCCCTGCTCCTGCAGCCATCCGACCAGCGCTGCGGCCCGCTCGCAGCTCGCATCGGTCCGGACCACCGCGGTCTTGAGGCCGCGCCAGATGAGCGCTGCGGCGTGCGGGTCGAGGCAGCTCCCCAGATGGACCATCGCATCCCAGGCGAGCCGCACGGGCTCTGCAGCGCCGGCTACCAATCCGCCGTGCACATCGCTGTGGCCGGAGATCGACTTGGAGAGGCTCTCCACCACCAGGTCGGCGCCGAGCGCGAGCGGCCTGCAGAGGAGCGGGTTGGCGAAGGTGTTGTCGACCATGAGCCGCATGCCGAGGGCGCGGGCCTGCGCGGCCTGCGCCGCGATGGGCGACACCTCCATCAGCGGGTTCGAGATGGTCTCGACCAGGAGCCAGGCCGGCTTTGCGAGCGAGGCTGCTGCGGCGGCGATCGCCTCGGGGTTGGCCGTGTCGGCGAAGACAATCTCGCGCCCCATGCGTGCGAGGAAGCGGACGAGGAAGGCGGTGGTGACGCCATAGAGTTGGTTGGCGGCGATGATGCCGTCGCCCGGCGTGGTGTTGCCGATGAGCGCCGCCGAGAGAGCCGCCATGCCGCTGGCGGTGCAGAGCCCATCCTCGGCGCCGTGCAGCGCAGCGAGCCGCTCCTCCAGCGCGCGCACCGTCGGGTTGCCCATGCGGGTGTAGAGATACTCGGAGCGGTAGTCGCCGCGGTTCATCGCCGAGACGAGGGCCTCGTCCATGACGAAGGTGGTGGTCTGGTAGATGGGGAGTGCGACAGGCTGCTGCTGGCGGGGGTCGACCCAGCGGGCCACAACGGCGGAGGCCGGGCGGGAGTGTGCGTTGTCGTGCGCCATGTTCGGGGTCCTTGGGCGAAGGGATGCGGGAGGTGCGATCCTAGGTCGGGAAGGTGTCGCGATTCAACGAGAGCCGTTGCAATTTTGTCTTCACGGGCGCAGAAGGGCGGCCCGCATTGTCCGCGGAATGTCAGGTAACGCCATGCCCTCCATCGAGTCCATCGTCGACACGTTCTCCCGCAAGTCGCTGGAGCGGCGCTGGATGCCGTTGGGGTTTGTGGCGCTGCTGGTGGTGCTCGCGATCGCGGGCATTGTCGTCCGTGGGGTGCGGGCCGACTTCTCGCCGCAGGCGCTCTTTGCCACCTTCGAGGATCAGGCGGCGATCGATGCGGCCTTCACCAAGTCGTTCGGCAAGACAGACAATGTGATCGCCATCGTGATGGAGAGCGACGATGTGCTCTCCGACGACAACCTCCGCTGGCTCCACAGCGCCTCGCTGGCGCTCGACGACAAGAGCTGGTGCGAGAAGGTGGAGAGCGTCACCCGCACCCCCATCCCGCGGCGGGCAGGCAGTGAGGCTGACGGATTCGAGGTTCGGGTCGATAACCCGGTCGTGGGGCCGACGGTCGAGCGCGAAGAGGCCGAGGCGCTCCGTGCGACCATCCGCGAATCGAAACTCTTCGACCGGCGGCTGGTCAGCATGGGCGACAGCGCGGGCAAGCGGGATGTGGCGATGCTCGCCTTCTACATCGACCGCGAGCGGACGCAGGTGAAGGCCAACCGGCCGATCAACCAGGCCTTCAACGACTACCTTGCGGCACATCCGGCGCCTGCGGGCGCGACGGTGAAGGTGAGCGGCCTGCCCCACATCCGCGTCTGGGTGGTGGACCAGTTCTTTCACGACCAGACCCGCATCGTGCCGCTTGCGATGCTCTTCTGCATCTTCTGCCTCTTCCTCACCTTCCGGTGGTGGGCAGCGATTCTCTTCCCTGCCATGGCGGTCGGCATCTCCGTACTGATCCTGGTCGGGACGATGGCCTGGGCTCAAGAGCCCTTCAACATCATCAACCAGATCCTGCCGGTGCTCCTCATTGTCGTCGGCGTCAACGACAGCATCCATGTGGTGAGCCGCTACATGGAGGAGCGAGCGACCGCACCGACGAACCAGGTCGCCGGCCACCGGACCATGATGGCGGTCGTCGTCGCCTGCGGGCTTACCGCCATGACCTCGTCGGTCGGATTTGCGAGCAACCTCTTCTCGCACACGGAGCTTCTGCGCAACTTCAGCATCGCGGCCGCAGCCGGCGCCCTGCTCACCTACATCATCACCGTACTCTTCCTTCCGCCCACGCTGACGCTGGTCGCGCCGCCATCGACGAAGAGCCAAGAGAGCCGCAAAGATGGCATCACCGAGCGGGCTGTCGTCTGGCTCATGGGGATGTCCTACCGCAATCCACGGAAGGTGCTGCTCGGCACCGTGCTGCTGATGACGCCGGCCATCTATCTCTCGGGCTCGATCGTCGTCGACACGCGGCTCCGCGAGACCTTCCGCCCCGGCGACGAGATCCTCCAGACCATCGAGCTGATGGAGAAGAAGCTGAACGGTTCGGTCCCCTTCGAACTCCACTTCACGAGCACAGAGAAGGGACAGTTCGACGACCCCGAGCTGCTCAACGCCATCGCCGGTCTCGAGGGCTGGATCGAGGCGCAGGAGGGCGCCATCAGCGCCACCTCCTACCAGGACTACCTGCACGAGACCTGGGTGGCCTACAGTGGCGACCCCACCAAGCGAGATCAGCCCTTCAAGTCGCGACAGCAGGTGGCCCAGCTCGCCTCGCTTCTCGAGGGCGGCACCACCAACCCGCTCGATGCCTTCGTCAACCTGAGCCGGACCGAGATGCGGGTGGCCATCGCGGTGGAGGATGTGGGCTCCAAGCGCTCCAACGAGCTGAGTGACCAGCTCACCGCAGAGGTTGCGCAGCGGCTGGCAAAGTGGCCCTCCGTCACGCTCCATCTGACGGGCGACGCCTACTCAGCAAGCCGTGGGCTGACCTCGCTGATCTCCGACCTCACCAATTCGCTCTTCTTCTCCACGATCCTCATCTTCGGCTTCATGACGCTGCTCTTCCGGAGCCTCCGCATGGGGCTGATCAGCGCGCCGCCCAACATGCTGCCGCTCGTCTGGACGCTGGCCTACATGGCGCTGCAGGGCATCAACCTCAACACGACCTCGGTCATCATCTTCTCGATCGCCGTCGGTCTCGCCGTCGACGACACCATCCATGTGCTCGCGCGGCTCCTCGAAGAGGCCCGCGAGGGCCACAGCAAAGAGGAGTGCGTGATGCGCACCGCGCGTGGCACCGGCCGAGCCATCCTCTCTGCCAGCCTCATGCTGGTGGGTGGCATGGCGGTGCTCTTCGCCAGCTCGTTCGTCCCCGTCCGGCTCTTTGGCGAGCTGATGACCGTCACGCTCAGCGGCTGCATCCTCGGCGACCTGATTCTCCTGCCGGCCCTGCTCGCGCTCTTCTGGACCCCTGATCCCAAGCACAAGACCTCGTCGCTGCTCGCCGACTGAGCCCCGCCTCGGAGCCCCCCATGCGCTACGCCCTCGCCCTCCTCCTCTTTGCCGGCTGCGGTGCCCCACAGGCAGCCCTTCCCGACGCTCCGGAGCTCGCCATCGCTGAAGGTGCACCGGGCCCTGGCCCCGGCGAGGCGATCGCCTGCTTCCCGCCCGGTTTCGAGATCGGTGAAGACGAACAGCGCGTCGCGCGGGTCGCGGAGCTTCTCACCGGCCGGTTCGACTCCAGCGCACAGGCCGCAGCCACACCCGACTACTTCGACATCCACCTCGCCGTCTGCCCCATCTCGGCTCCGACGCTCGGCAAGCAGGTGCTCTACGTGGAGCAGGCGCGCGCCGACAAACTGGCCGAGCCCTATCGGCAGCGGCTCTATGTGGTGGAGCCCGGCCAGCCCGGCGAGGTGATCTCACGGGTCTTCGAGTTCACAGACCCGGCCCCCTTCACCGGCTTCTGCAGTCGGCCAGCGTCCGACCGTCCCGGCTACGCCGACGGACTTGCGGCCGAAAAGGTGGGCTGCGCGGTGCACCTGCGCGAGATGGCCTACAACAGCGACGGGCAGCCGGGCGGCGAGCGGAGCATGGGCTTTGGCGGTGGCACCGAGGGCGAGGGCTGCCCGAGCTCGCTCCGGGGCGCAACCTACGCCACCTCGACGGTGGTGCTGACGGCCGCCGGGATGCAGTCGTGGGACCAGGGCTACGACGCGGCCGGCACCCAGGTCTGGGGCGCGACCGCCGGCCCCTACCAATTTCTACGGACCCGGCTCCCGAAAGATCCCTGACCCTACCATTTGGGGGTCGACGGGCGGCGCCTGATCCGTAGTATCGGGACCCCTCATCATGAAGCCGACGCCCGCATGGCCATCTACTCCGAAACCGTCATCCACGAGATCCGCAGCCGCGCCGCGATCGACCAGGTCATCGGCGAGTCGGTTCGACTCGAACGGCGCGGAAACCGGCTGCTCGGGCTCTGCCCTTTTCACAGCGAGAAGAGCCCGTCGTTCAATGTGAACCCGGAGATCGGGCGCTACCACTGTTTCGGCTGTCAGGCCTCCGGTGATGTCTTCTCGTTTCTGCAGAAGCGGGACGGACTGAGCTTTCTCGAGGCCATCGAGAAACTTGCCGGCCAGACCGGCGTGCAGCTCCCGGCCCGCGAGAGCAATGCCCGCAGCGACATCGCGCAGGCCGACAAGGAGCGCTACTTCCGGGCGACCCAGTTCGCGGCCCAGTTCTACGCCGACAACCTGCTGTCGGGGCGCTACCCGGAAGCCACCGCCTACATCGCCCGACGCGGTGTTCCGCTCGAGACTGTCCGCGCCTTCGGGTTGGGCTATGCGCCGAGCGAATGGTCCACGCTGGTGGACGCGGCGGCCGCCAAGCGGGTGCCGGTTGCCGACCTGGAGTATGCCGGGCTGGCCAAGCCGCGCGAGCGGGGCGGTGGCCACTTCGACATGTTCCGCAACCGGCTCATGTTCCCCGTGCGTGACCTCTCCAAGCGGGTGGTCGCCTTCTCGGGGCGGGCGCTCTCGTCGGAAGAGAAGGCCAAGTATATCAACTCGCCGGAGACGCCGTTCTACAAGAAGGCCAAGGAGCTCTTCGGCATCGACCTCGCGCAGGCGCCCATCAAGGCTGCCCAGCGTGCGATCCTGGTCGAAGGGAACTTCGACGTGGTCTCGCTGCATGCCCATGGCGTCTCGCAGGCCGTTGCGCCGCTCGGCACCGCGCTGACCCTCGATCAGGTGCGGCTGCTGCGCCGCTTCACCAAGTCTGTCGTCCTCTTCTTTGATGGCGACAAGGCGGGCCGCGCCGCCGCCCGCAAATCGCTCGATATCCTGCTCGAGGCCGACTTCCCCGAGATCCTCTTCGCCCAGCTC
>CAIQPA010000483.1 GCA_903873545.1 uncultured delta proteobacterium | reverse complement strand
GACGACGGCAACGCCATCACCGAAGTCTGCGCCTACGGCGATGCCTCCTGCACCGTCTGCAGCAGCGCATGCGACTCGGTTGCCGGCGTCACCAGCTTCTGCGGCGACGGCCTCGTCGGCGGCCCCGAGGGCTGCGACGATGGCAATGCCGTCGACACCGACTTCTGCACCAACGCCTGTACCGTAGCGGCCTGCGGAGACGGCATCGTCCAGCCCGGCGAGAGCTGCGATGACGGCAACACCAGCAACGCCGACCTCTGCACCAACAGCTGCGCTCTGCCCCGCTGCGGCGACGGCTTCGTCCAGGCCGGCGAAGCCTGCGACGACGCCAACACCCGCAACGCCGACCTCTGCACCAACAGCTGCGTAGCGGCGGCCTGCGGCGACGGCTTCCTCCAGACCGGCGAGGCCTGTGATGACGGCAACGCCATCACCGAGGAGTGTGCCTACGGCCAGGCCTCCTGCGTCGTCTGCGATGGCGTCTGCGCCTCGGTCGCTGGCGACACCGACCTCTGCGGCGACACCGTAATCGATGCGACCGAGACCTGCGATGACGGCAATGCGCTCACCGAGAGCTGCACCTACGGTCTGACCAGCTGCAGCGTCTGCAACGGCGCCTGCCTCACCGCCGCCGGCGCCACCTCCCCCTGTGGCGACGGCCTCGTGCAGGCCACCGAGGCCTGCGACGACGGCAACACCGTCAACACCGACACCTGCACCAACGCCTGCGTCGTCCGCATCGGCCAGCTCGGCGACCTCTGCACCGCCAATGCCCAGTGCCTCTCCGGCAACTGCGCAACCGAGCCGCCCGGCACCGACAACGATCGGTGCGCCCCCACAGGCATGGTCTACTTCCCCGCTGCGACCTTCAACATGGGTTCGCCCGCTGCCGAACTGGGCCGCGATGCCGATGAGACCCAGCACAACGTGACCTTCTCGCGCGCCTTCTTCATGGCCCGCACCGAGACCACCCAGTCGCAGTGGTTTGCCCGCGCGAACGATAACCCGGCGAACTTCACGGGCGGCACCTGCGGCAACAACACCACGAGCACCTGCCCCATCGAGAACATCGACTGGTACTCGGCGCTGGAGTTCGCCAACAGCCGCTCCACCTCCGAGGGCCTGACGGCCTGCTACACGGTCACGGGCTGCAGCAACCCCGGAACGGGCTGGCGCGACGGCCAGTATGGCGGTTGCTCGGGTGCCACCTTCGTCGGTCTTGCTTGCACCGGCTACCGCCTCCCGACCGAGTCGGAGTGGGAGATCGCCTACCGCGCCGGTAGCACCACCAGCTTCTACAATGGCGAGATTACCTCTGCAGCCGGCCCCGACGCACTGCTCGGCCTCATCGCCTGGTACAACGCCAACAGCACCAATCGCACCCGTGTTGTCGGTGGCAAGACGGCCAATGCTTGGGGCCTCTTCGACATGGCCGGCAACGTGAAGGAGTATGTCTGGGATCGCTACGGCGCCTATCCCGGTACCGTCACCGACCCGCTCGGCGCAGCGACCGGTGCCAACCGAGTGGTCCGCGGCGGCGGCTGGAACAGCGCCCCCTCGCTCTGCCGTGCGGCGAGCCGT
>CAIQPA010000482.1 GCA_903873545.1 uncultured delta proteobacterium | reverse complement strand
CTTCAATGGCCTCTGACGCAGTCCGGGCTGGAGCTGCGCTCCCGCCCGCCGCAAAGTTGCAGGCCTGCGTCTCTTCTGCGACTTCCGATGCTCCGCGTCAGCGTGACGCGGTTGCTACCCCAGGCCCACTTCCATGCGCACCCTTCCCCGCTCCGCTTCGCTCCTCCTCCTTCTCGCCGGCTGCACCGAGACCTCGACCGACGAGCCCACCGTCATCCGCATCGCAACCCAGTCTCCGCTCACGGGCGGTCAGAGCGGCATCGGCCTCCCCATCAAGCAGGGCGCAGAACTCGGCCTCCAAGAGCTCGGCGACGGTCTCAAGACCCTCGGCTACCGCGTCGAGCTCGCCCCCTACGACGACCAGGCCACGCCCGCGGTAGGGGTCGCCAATGCAGATACCATCATCGCAGACCCGACCATCCTCTGCGGCGTCGGCCACTACAACTCGGGCGTCTTCATCCCTTCGTCGGAGAAGTATCACGCGGCCGGCCTCGCCTTCGTCTCGCCGGGCGCCACCAACCCGACCGTGACGACGCGGGGCTACCTCGAGGTGAGCCGCATCGTCGGCCGCGACGACGTCCAGGGCCCGGCCGCCGAGGAGTATGCCTTCACCACGCTCGGCGCCCGCTCCGCCTTCGTCATCCACGACACCTCCGTCGCAGGCCTCGGCGTTTCCGAGTACTTCCGCACCGCAGCCGATGAAGACCGGATGGCCATCGTCGGCTTCGAGGGGACCACTGAGGCAGCCGACTTCAGCGCCCTCATCACCAAGCTCTTTGATGTAGACGCCGACGTCGTCTTCTTCGGCGGCATCTACAACCAGGCCGCCGTCTTCTTCAAACAGGCCCGCGAGGCCGGCTACACCGGCACCTTCCTCGGCACCGACGGCTTCGACGCCTCCGGCCTCGTCGCCATCGGCGGCCCCGCGCTGGCAGCCGAGGGCGGCATGGCCTTCACCAGCATCGTCGCGCCGGCGGAGAGTTATCCCGGCTCGGCTGACTTCATCGCAGCCTACGAGACGGCCTTCGGCAACGCGCCCGAGACCTTCGCAGCGCAGGGCTACGACGCAATGGGCATCTGCCTTGCCGGCATCGAGGCCGCCGCGACCGCCGCAGGGCGCCTGCCGACCCGCAGCGAGGTGGCGACCGCCATCCGCACCCTCACCTACACCGGACTCACCGGCACGCTGAACTTCGACGCTAACGGCGACCTGCCGCTCGCGCCCTACTTCATCGTCAAGGTCAACGCGACGACCGAGGCCGAGTGGCTCGCCGGCGCCAACGAGACGGTCGCCAGCTTCGAGCTCGCGCCGCCCGCTTCGGGCTCGGGCGAGTAGCCCAAAACGGAGCGGGCCCCCTGCAGGCCCGAAGGCTGGCAGGAGGCTCGTTCAATGGCCTAGGTCCGGGGCAGCGGTGAGGCGGCCCTTGAGGAGCGCTTAGTAGAAGTAGATGTTGTCGAGGTAGACCGTGGCGAGGCCGGGCACGCCGGCGACGCGACCGACCACGACCATCTGCTGCAGGCTCGCGCGGTTCGTCAGACCAGCCGATGCGAAGTCGGCAAGCGGCACATCGTAGCTCACCCAGGCGCCCGTGGTCAGTGCAGGCGTCGACCCGGCGGTAAAGCCGAGCTGGGCGTTCGTGTCATCGCCGCCATCGTAGCTCGCATCGGCCCCGAAATCGACCAGTTTGAGGCCGAACTCGGTCGCGTTGGCGGTCCAGATGTCGAAGTGGATGTAGGTGGCGGCCGTCGCGTCGATCGCGTTGGCGCCGGTGAACTCCACGCCAGCAAAGTCGAGGTTGCCGTAGACGAGCGCGTTGTCTCCCGAGATGACCGCAGTCGTCTGCGAAGCAGCGCTCCAGCCGGTGCGGAAGGTATCCACGCCGTTCTGCGTGTAGGCGTCCGAGTAGATGGAGGCGATTACGTCGCGCTGATCGAGGGTCGGCACGGGCGCCGCGCGGCCGGGACCGGAGACGACCGTGATGTTCAGCGCACCGCCGACGGAAGCGCCGCCAAGCGTTGCGGTGATGGTCGCGGTGCCGGCGGCGACACCGGTGACAATACCCGAAGACGAGACCGTCGCGACGCCGGTGTTGGAGCTGCTCCAGTCAAAGTAGGAGGCGGTCGGGTAGAGGGTGACGGTGCCACCACGCGTCACAACCGAGGCGACAAGGCCGACGGCGCCCGTCGTCCGAGCGACCTCGAGGTTCGTGGTCGTGTTGCCGAAGGCACCCGACGGCGCGCCCACCGATGTGTCGTCCACAAAGCGGACCTCGTCGAACCAGAGCGTGTAGGCGCCCTCGTCCGACCCTTCGGCAAAGTGGAAGAGGCCGAGCACCGAGGTCAACTTCGAGGAGTCCAGCAGCGGGATGGTGTACTCCACCCAGTCGGTGCCGACAGCCAGGTTCCGCGTCTCAATCTGGAAGGTGGTGTCGACCGTGTCGTTGCCGATACCGGCCGTGTTGAGTGTGACAGCGCGGTCCGCCTTCACGCGGAAGGTGAGCGCGTTAAAGGCCGAGAGGTCGATGGGGGTCAATGCCTTGAGCGCGCCACCGGTGTAACCGCCGGCCGGGACGTCGACGCGGAGCGAGGCGCTGCCCGCGAAGGCAACCGTCGCGTCGACAGAAACGCTGTTGTTGGAACCACCGAAGCCATTGAAGCCGATGTCGGTACCGTAGTCGTCGCCGAAGACCGTGAGCGACGCCGGCGGGACATCCTCGTAGAAGTAGATGTTGTCGAGGTAGACGTTCGCGAGGCCCGCCGCACCGTCAACACGGCCAACGACCACAAGCTGCGAGAGGTGGGCGCGGTTGGTAAGACCTGCAGCCAGGTAGTCCTCAAGCGCGATATCGTAGCTCACCCAGCTGCCCGTGGTCAGCGCGGGGGTCGACGAAGCATCAAAGTCGAGCTGCGCGTTGGTATCGTCGCCGCCAGCAAAGGCGTTGTCGGCACCAAAGTCGACCAGCTTGAGGCCGAAGGAGGTCGCGTTGGCGGTCCAGACATCGAAGTGGATGTGGGTGGCAGCGGTGGCGTCAATCGCGTTGGCGCCAACGAACTCCACACCGGCGTAGTCGAGACCCGAGTAGAGCAGCGTGGCATCACCGGCGATGGACTCGTTCGACTGACCCGAGGCGCTCCACGGGGTACGGAAGGTGTCAACCGGCGCGGCCGTGTAGGCATCCGAGAAGATGGAGGCGACCACCGCAGCCTCAGGCGTAACCGGAATCGGAGCAGACGAGGTCGGCACGGTCGGCGTCGGCGGGGTGCCCGCGCTGTAGAAGTAGAAGTTGTCGATGTAGGCACCCGCTACACCCGGTACGCCGTCGACGCGGCCCACGAGGATGAGCTGTGAGAGGTGCGCACGGTTGGTGAGGCCTGCCGTAACAAAGTCCGAGAGCGGGAGGTCGTAGCTGACCCAACCGCGGGTGGTGAGCGGAGGCGTCGATGCGGACGAGAGGTCAATCTGCGCCTGCGTGTCGTCGCCGCCGCCATATCCGTTGTCGCCCCCGAAATCGACCAGCTTCACGCCGAAGGTGGTGGCGTTGGGCGTCCAGATGTCGAAGTGCACATACTCAGCATCTGTCGCGTCGATGGCGTTGGCGCCTGTGAACTCGATGCCCACAAAGTCGAGCGAGCTGTAGACCAGGGTCTCATCGCCAGCGATCGTCTCATTCGACTGCACCGCAGCGCTCCACGTGGTGCGGAAGGTGTTGACCGGAGCGGCCGGGTAGGCGCCCGAGTAGACGGAGGCGATGACATCGCCGGCCGGTGTGGTCGGCGTCGGAGCGCCGGTGGCAGGTCCGTCGACCACCGAGATCGTGAGCGAGCCACCCACAGCGCCGCCCGCGAGCGTGGCCGTGATGGTCGCACTACCGACGCCGGTTGCGGTCGCGAGACCCGAACTGTCAACCG
>CAIQPA010000481.1 GCA_903873545.1 uncultured delta proteobacterium | reverse complement strand
TGCACGAGCATTCACCCAGGCTTTGTGGCGAGCGAGATTGCGCAGGTGGACAACACGGGTGTCTTCCGGCCGGAGGTTGTGGACGGTCGGCCGGCGAAGCTGATGTGGCCGACCGACCGTGCGGCGCGGGTGATGGCCGATGCCATCGTGGCGCGCCGACGGGAGTTTGTCTTCACCTTCCACGGGAAGGTTGCGGCCTGGCTGGGGATGCATGCGCCCTGGCTGGTGCATGCGGTGGCGTCGCGGTTTGCGACCAATTACCGGCGGCGTTCGCTGGAGGGATAGGGCGGCCTGCGGGGGCAATGATTTGTTTCCACCTGACGCGTGGTGTGCTAGTGGCGCGCCGCGATTCGCATTGTCAGGAAGTGGAGCAAATTCATGAAATTGAGGGATAAACTGTGCCGTTTGATGATATTGATTTCATCTGTTTTTGCAGGTGTTGGCTGTTCGAATGATTTTAGAGAGCCTAATGGCTCGGTTTTGGTCGAGAGTGACTCGCTCCATCAGCCGAGCGATGTTCCAAGTCGTTCTGGCGGCGGCATTGCTGGTTGGGATTCTGCTTCATCCGATCGGATGACGACCATTGGCGAGTTCCGTGGCGAGGTGGGCGCCGACGGTCGGCTTCAGATCACGGTGGTGAAGCCTTCTGAGGCAGCTGATGCGGGGCTTCGGCGCTATGCGCAGGGTCTTTGCAGCCTGAACATTGTTCAGGATGGTGTGCCGGCTTCCGGGCCGGCCGACTCGATCGAAATGGTCACGATCTTCGAGGGCCTTGATGCAGAGTGCGAAGGCTTTGCTGGCACGCCGCTTTATTGCGGCGTTGTGACCGTGCGCTCGTTCTACGGCGCACCGCAGAATGATGTCTTTGCCCAGATTCTGACCCTCGCTCCGGCGACGGCGGTGAGCGTTGCCAACGGCGATGTTGTTCCGGGCGGGTCGAGTGGGCTCGGCTCGTGGTCGTACGGCGACTTGGGTGGCCTCGCGTCGGCCCCTGCGAATGCGGCGACGCATAGCTGGGTTTTTGCCCGCACGGGGATCAACTTCACCTTTACGGGACGGGTGGTCGCGACGGTGGCGGAGGTCTGTGACGGCGTGGACAATGACTGTGATGGTCTGGTGGACGAGGGGCAAGGCTGCCGGACGCAGGGCCAGAGTTGCACGGAGGTCGCTGACTGCACGAGCGGCCTCGCCTGCACATCAGGGCTCTGCTCTGTGACCAGCTGCGCCGCAGGGTTTCATGTTGAGAGCGGCTCCTGCGCTGCCGACACGCGGAGCTGCGCCATCGCCAACGGGACGGGCAGCCAGACCTACGCGGCGGGTAGCTGGGGCAGCTGCTCGTTGGTCACCTGCAACAGCAGCTACCACGCCAATGGCAACGCCTGCGACGCCAATGTGATCCCGTGCAGCGCGAGCAATGCGACGGCAGCAACCCAGACATGGTCGGCCGGCGCCTACGGGAGCTGCATCGTGACCGCTTGCGCTTCGACCTATCATTTGGAGAGCGGCGCCTGCGTGAGCGACAGCCGGAGCTGTCTGACCTTGCCGGCGAATGCGACGGCTGGCACGGAGAGCTGGACGGGAAGCGGCTACGGGAGCTGCACCGCGACTGCCTGCGACAGCGGCTATGTTGTGACTGCCGGCGCCTGTGTTGGCTCGCCGACCTCGCTTCTGCCGCTGGGTGCTCCCTGCTCGTTGAGCGCCTCGTGCGACTCTGGATTTTGCGCAACGGGCCCCGTCGGGACGGCGAACGACCGGTGCGCCCCGCTGGGGATGAACTACATCCCTGCGGGGACCTTCACCATGGGTTCGCCGACCTCTGAGGTGGGACGCTTGGGGGGCGAGACGGAGCACAGCGTGACGTTGACGCGTCCCTACTTCATGGCGCAGACGGAGACGACGCAGGGGGCTTGGAAGGCGATGAGCGGAGGCATGAACCGGGCGATGTACCAGAACACGACCTGCACCTACGGCTCCTGTCTCGCCAACGAGAATGCCAACGATAGCGGTCCTGTGGAGCAGGCGGATTGGTACTCTGCCGTGGCGTTTGCCAATGCGCTCTCTGTCGCTGAGGGCGTGACGGCCTGTTACACGCTCGTGGGTTGTAACGACATGGCCAATGGCTGGACGGATAGTGCGCACGACGGCTGCACATCTGCCATTTTCGCCGGTTTGGACTGCCTAGGCTACCGGTTGCCGAGCGAGGCGGAGTGGGAAAGGGCGGCCCGTGCGGGGACCACGACGGCCACCTATGGCGGAAACCTCAGCGCTGCCTCTGGCTGCGCGACGCTGAGCGGCGCCGGCTCGATCCCGGCCGGCACGGGTGTCGCGGCGATTATGTGGAATGATTGCAGCGCGGGGAACCGTCCGCGTGCAGTCGCTGGCAAGTTGCCGAACGACTACGGGTTGTACGACATGTTGGGGAATGTCTTCGAGTGGACGCAGGACTGGAGCGCGGCCTACCCGGGGACTGTCACAGACCCGCTTGGTCCGGCATCGGGTTCGAACCGGGTCTTCCGTGGCGGCACCTACGACTACGATTTGCGCTATGCGCGGGCAGCCTTCCGCTGGGAGGTCTACCCCGGCTACCGGACGCCGCAGATCGGGTTCCGGCTCGCGCGAACGGTGCCATAGGGCATCGCATTGGTGTGCAGCGAGCGGCGGCGTTCGCTGGAGGGATAGAGCGGCCTGCGGGCAAATCGCCTGGTGCATCGCGACCGCTTTGGAACGTGCCCATCTCTTGACGGACCCGTCGCTGCCGAGCGATGTTCAACGGGAGATTTGGAGGAGGATTCGCATGAGACGGGTACAGGCATCGCTGGCAGCGTTGGAGCATCTGAGCATGACCGAGTTCCACGACGAGGTGCTGCGTCGCGGTGAGTTCCGCGGGGTTGCGCGGGCCCTCGAGCAGGGGGTGGAGCTCGGTCGCGAGGCGTTGCTTCGGGTTGCGTCGGTGCTGCTGTCTGAGGCGGAGATGGCGGCCTTGCGGCCGCTGCCGCTGGAGGGGCTGGAGGCGGCGATCAACGAACGAATTGCGGCGCTGAAGGGAGGTTAGGCCTCCGCGCCCGTGAACTGGTCGGCGACCCAGTCGGCGAGGGAGGCGTTGCTCGACCCGGCTCTTCGTCCGTGGTACCAGCTGATGGTGCGGCAGTGAGCAGAGGGGGGACGGATGAGGCGATGTGAGACCGGGGTCGTTGGAAGGTTGTATCTGATTGTCGTCTGTCTGCTGCTGGGAGCGTTCACTTTCGGCGCGATGGGTGGGGTGGCGCAGGCAGCTGCACTGGATGACGGCATGGCAGCAGCGAGCGCGCCCGCGGCGAGCGGTGCGGTGGTTGCGCTGGAACCGGGAGAAGGAGCGCCGAGAGAAGGAGCGAATGAGCGGCAGGTTGGACAGGCGGTCTTGCGGGCCGCCAGCAAGGCGAGCCCGCCGCCGAAGCCTTCCGAAGCATCTTCTGCGCAGGATGGCGCGATTGTTCTGGCGTCGGCCGCGCAGGCTCGAACCGTGGATCGGCAAGATCAGTTCGGGATTGCAGATGCACCGATGCGGGGTGCACCGCGTGGCATCATCACCATCATTGAATACTCGGATTTCGAGTGCCCCTTCTGCGCGCGGGTCAATCCGACATTGCAGCAGATTTTCGACGCGCCCGAGTATGCTGGGAAGGTACGGCTGTTCTTCAAGCAGAATCCTTTGCCTTTCCACCGTCAGGCGCAATTGGCCGCTGAGGCCTCGCTGGCCGCGCACGCCCAGGGCAGATTCTGGGAGATGCACGACAAACTGTTCGAAAACCAGAAGGCTCTCACCCATCCCGACCTTGAGCGCTACGCGCAGGAGATTGGACTGAATTTGGTCAAGTTTGAGGCAGCGCTCGACAGGAACACCTACAAGGAGGCCGTCGCCAAGGACCTTGCCGATGCCGGCAAGGCAGGCGTGCGTGGCACCCCCCACTTCTTGGTGAACGGTAAGGCCCTTTCGGGCGCTCAGCCCTTCGAGGCCTTCAAATCGATCATCGATACTGAAATCAGGGAGATGGAGTCGCTGATGAGGCGTGGTACGTCGGTTGGCGATGCCTTCGGCGAGCGGGTGAAGGCCAACTTCGATCCCGACGCTGCCAATTCCAAGCCTTCGGCGCCAGCTGGTCCCGATCCGACCGACGAACTCTTTGTTCCGGTTGGTAACTCGCCCGTAAAGGGCAATCCGATTGCGCCGGTCACGATTGTGATGTTCTCCGATTTCCAGTGCCCCTTCTGCGCGCGAGTCGAAGGGACCCTCCGCGAGCTCGAGGGCAGGTATGGTAACTCCATCCGTATCGTATGGAAGAACAACCCGCTCCCCTTCCACGACAGAGCGGAGGATGCCGCGCGCGCCGCGCTGGCTGCTCACGCGCAGGGCAAATTCTGGGAGATGCATGATCAGATTTTCGCCAACCAGGGAGCGCTCTCCATCGAGGACCTCTATCAGTATGCATCGGAGCTCGGCCTCAACATGTACCGGTTCGAGGCCGACATGTTCGATCCAAGCGCCGCCGCCTCCATCAAAGAGGACCAGGCGCTTGCGACACGTCTCGCGGCGCGAGGTACCCCGCACTTCTTCATCAACGGC
The DNA here is from genome assembly GCA_903873545.1 of uncultured delta proteobacterium. Classification (GTDB taxonomy): domain Bacteria; phylum Myxococcota_A; class Bradymonadia; order REDH01; family REDH01; genus CAIWGR01. The sequence continues at coordinate 373 of CAIQPA010000481.1, read as the reverse complement.
TTCAGGCTCCGTGGCGCCCAGCCCGCGACCAAGTTCATCGAGATCATCGATCGGGAGCTTGCCCGCGCCAAGTCGCAGATGGCGAAGGGTACGCCAGCGGCCAATATCTACAAGGTGCTCCAGGCATCGGCGAACCGTGGCGAAGCCAAGATGCTCGAGGGGTCTGCTCCGACCCCCGGCGCGCAGGAGGCCCCCAGGGAGCCCGTAGAGATTCCCATCGGCGCCGCGCCATCGATGGGTCCCGCAAATGCCAAGGTCACCATCGTCACCTACGGCGACTTCCAGTGCCCCTTCTGCGCGCGGTTCGCGGCGAACCTGGATGAGGCGGTCGGCGATAATCCGGACGTTCGCATTGTCTACAAGCAGTTTCCCC
>CAIQPA010000480.1 GCA_903873545.1 uncultured delta proteobacterium | reverse complement strand
GGGATGGCGTCGGAGACGATGGAGATGGAGAGTGCGGTGGCCGGTCCGCCGAAGGCGCCGGCGATCACCCGCGCGCCGATCAGCGAGTTGAGATCCCAGGCGAACCCGCCCGCCGCCGTGCCGATGACCAGGCCGAGCATGGCGACGGCGAGCGCCTTCCGGCGGTCGAAGCGGTCGAGGAAGGTGGCGGCCGCAAAGCCCGAGATGGCGGCGGCGATCCCGTAGGAGGCCGCAATCTGTCCAAGGTGGGCGCTCGGGATGTCGAGCGCCTTCGCGAAGTCGGGCCCCAGGGGCATGACCATCATGAAGTCGAGGATGTTCACGAACTGAACGGCGCCGACGATGAGGAGCAGCCACTGCTCGGCCCGCGTGAAGAGGGTGTTGTCGCTGGGGGCGCCGACGTTCTGGCTCATGATGAAGCTCCGGAGGCAACCAGACGGTTGACGCCGCGTCTCTCGCACAATCCGATCGAGGATGCGAGTGCGATCGTCCGGTCGCAGCCGCTCCTCTCTTGGCAACGGTGCGGAGTCGGAGCTGATGCAACCGGAGTGTGGAGTCGGAGCTGATGCAACCGGAGTGTGGAGTCGAACCTGACGCAACAGGCGTGCGGAGTCGAACCCGATGCATAAGTGGCGCTCGCCGCCGTTCTATGGTGAAGGAGGGGAACGGCCCGTGTTTTCGGAAAAAGGGAGGAGCCAAGATGAGAGATCAGCTGAAGCATTTCGTGATGGCACTGGTTCTTGGCGCAGGCCTGATGTTGGTGAGCGCCTCTGCGTCGGCAGAGGAGGTTGCGCCTGTCTCGGATGGGACGAACTGCGAGCAGGCCGGCGCCGATGGATGCTGGACGGAAATCGGTCGGCGGCTTGGCGCAGCGGACTTTGCGGGTGTTCGCGAGATGGCCGGCACCTTCCGCCGTCTCTACCCCGTTGATCAACGCGCCCAGATGGCGGCCGCGCTTGCACGCCTCACCGAGCCCGAGCTGAGCGACAACAAGGAGGCCAAGATCACCCGTCAGCCGGGTCGGGTCGAGATGGTCACCACCGCCTCGCTCTATGGTGCGGGCCTCGGCGGGCAGCTGGCCAACGCTATCAACGCCGATGGCAGCATCGTTCCCCTCATCATCGTCGGCGGCCTCGGCGCCGGCCTCGCGGGCTCCATCCTCGCGACCGAAGACAAGACCATCTCGGAGGCGCAGGCGCGGCTGCTCTCGACCGGCATCATCTTCGGCTACGTCCTCACCGCGGAGGGGCTCGCCGCCTTTGCGACGGAGAGTGGCGACATCAACGGGCCGCTCGCGCTTGGCTCGCTCGTTGGCGCAGCGGTCGGCACCGGGCTGGCGATGAACTACCCCAACATGAAGCTGGGCGATGTCTCGCTGGTGAACTCCTCGGCCGTCATCGGCGTCATCGGCACACTGCTGGGCACGGTGGTGGTGCTTGGCGACGATCCCGATGTGGACTTCTCGACACTCCTGCTTGGTGCGACGGTGGCCTCTACTGGCGCTGGCATCGCGCTCGCCCACAAGTGGGACATCACGAGCGGTCGCATCACCCTCATCAACCTGGGCGGTCTGGCAGGGCTGCTGGCCGGCGGCGCGGTGATCGCGCTCGGCGCTGATGCCATGAACGCTCGCAGCGCAGCCGCGATCGAGCTCGGCGCTGGCATCGCCGGTTTGGCCACCGCTGCCTACCTCACCCGCGACAACGAGAGCGCCTCGTTCGGGTTGCCGAGCAAGGGTGTGGCCTCCGTGGCCCCGACCGTCTTCAACGACGGCAAGCAGAGCTACCCCGGCCTCATGCTGGCGGCCACCTGGTAGCCTGCAGCGCGCGGGCTACTTCGTCCGCGGACCGATGAGCCAGGTGGCGATGGCGGTGGCAACGATGTCGCCCGCCTCGTCCTTGATATCGACCGTAAGCGCATATTCGCAGCGCTCGCTGGTGTTCGGGATCTCGGGAGAGCACTCGGCCGTGAGGGTGCCGCGGGCCTTCTTCTTGTACTCGATGGAGAGCTTGGCGAGGATGCCGCGGGCGTCGGCAGGGATGCCGTACATCATGGCGACGCCGCTCGCGACCTCTGCCAGGTTCATCAGCGCGATGGCGTGGACCGAGTCGAGGTGGTTGCGGACGGCGCGACGGTCTTTGAGCTGCACCTTGGCGTAGCCGTGCCGGATCTCGAGCACCTCTGCGCCGATGGAGCCGGTGTAGGGCGCGGCCTGGCCGAGCAGCGCAGAGAAGATCTTGTTGCCTGCAGGGACGCGGGTGAGCGTGTCCCAGGCCGTCTTGAAGCCGGCGCTGGAGGTGAAATCGAGGTTCTTCAGAGAGGGAAGGGCCATGGGATCGCTCGGGTGCGTGAGGGCCTAGAGGCCGAGAACGGTTGCGGCCTCTTGGGTCACATCGGAGAGGCAGCCCTCATCGAAGGGCGAGATGAGTCCGGCTGAGCGTGCCAGCGACTGGAAGGGGAGCGAGCCGCCCCGCTTGCAGAGGGCGACGTAGTCCTCGAGCGACTTGGCGTAGTCCTGCTTGCTCTTCACCCAGAACTGCAGCGCGCAGCACTGCGCGAGGGTGTAGTCGATGTAGTAGAAGGGCGAGAGGTAGATGTGGCGCTGGCCCTGCCAGAAGCCGCCCTTGCCCGAGTAGCCGAGGTCACCGTGCTGCCGCCAAGGCAGGTAGGTCTCCTCCATCTTCCGCCACATCGCGTGGCGCTCTGCGGGGGTGGCCTCAGGGTTCTCGTAGACCAGGTGCTGGAAGTGGTCGACGGCGACGCCGTAGGGGATGAAGAGGATCGACTCGACGAGGTGGACCCGGTCGAAACGGGCCGCATCTTCGCCGAAGAACTTCTCGATGAAGGGCATGGCGAGGAACTCGAGGCTCATCGAGTGGATCTCGGCGCCCTCGTAGGTGGGCCAGTGGTAGTCGATGAGCGGCTGGTTGCGGCTCGACCAGGTCTGGAAGGCGTGGCCCATCTCGTGGGTGAAGACCTCGGAGTCGTGCTTCGTGCCCGTGAAGTTGGCGAAGATGAAGGGCACGCCGTGGTCGGGCAGGCTCGTGCAGAAGCCGCCGGGCGACTTGCCGTCGCGGGTGTCGAGGTCGAGGAGCTCACGCTCGTTCATCTCGCGGAAGAGGGCGGCGATTTCGGGGTGCATGCCGTCGAACATCTCCTGCGCCCGCTCGACCATCCAGGCCCGGTCGCCCTTGGGCGCGGGGTTACCGCCGAGGTCGTGGAGCGGCTCGTCCCAGAGGTGAAGACTGTCGAGGCCGAGGCGCTTTGCCTGCTCTGCGCGGATGCGGGTGGCGAGGGGAACGACCTTCTCGCGCACCTCCTTGCGGAAGCGCTCCACGTCGGCGGCGGTGTAGTCCACACGGGCCATGCGGGCGTAGCCGAGGCCGATGTAGTTCTCGTAGCCCAGGGTGCGGGCCATCTTGGTGCGGAGCTTGACCTG
>CAIQPA010000479.1 GCA_903873545.1 uncultured delta proteobacterium | reverse complement strand
CGTGAGCAGCAGGTCGGGGACCACCACGGTCTGGCCGTCCAGCACCAGCAGGTCGGGCTCGCGCGACAGCTCCCAGCCGCTCGTCTTGGCCTCCAGCTGCGCCGCCAGATGGGTGACCTCCTCCGAGACCCAGGCCCCCTTCAGCCGCCGCGGCGCCTCGAGCGGGTCTTTGTTCGAAAGCTGCACCTTGGCCGACGGCTTGCCCGGCTCCCGGAGCTCCGCTGAGAGGCTCCACTCTCCGAGGCCGACAATGACGGCGAGCGCCTTCGACAGCTCCATGCCGTAGCGGGTCGAGGTGGCGAAGATGGAGGCCGGCCCATCGAGCAGGAGCCAGACGGCGCCATCGGGCAGCAGCTTGGCTGTGAAGATAAGCTGATGGAAGGCAAGCGCCCGCAGCAGCGCCCGCAGCTCCGACGGGTGGCGGGGCCGGAAGGTGAGCTCCATCGCGCCGGCACGCAGCAGCGCCCCGCGCGCAGAAGCCAGATTGTACTCGGTCAGCAGCTCGTGGGGCGTTGGCAGTTCGCAGTGGTGAAGGAGCATTGCCTCGGGGAGGTCGGCATAAAGTGCCTCGTCGATGGCCTCTGCCGTGATGCCCAGCTCCTCCGCCAGCGCGCCGAGGAGGTCGCCGCGGAAGCGGGTGCCGGGCACGCCTGGGACGGTCGAGACGGGATCGCCCGAGGCCGATACCTCAAAGAGCCGCCGCCGGAGCTCCACCGGATCGGCCGGAGCCTGGACGAGCCACTCCGAGCGGTCATCGAGCAGCTTCGCCAGCCCGCGCGTCAGCTTCTGCGAGGCCTCGTCGCCGACCAGCTCGTCGATGGCCGCATCGAGTTCGAGCCGGGGCCGGCCGAGCTGCGCGGCGAAGAGGTCGATGAGAACCTTGGCCCGCTCCAGCAGGTTGGCCTTCGCCGGGTCCACAAACTTGGGACGGGCGATGCCGTTCCGGCGCGTCATCATAAGCAGGTCACCGGAAAGCATCGTGCTCCTTCCGCCGCTCGGCGACCTGCTCCTCGATGGTGTCGCGGGTGATGATCTCGTAGAGCACGGCCTGCTTGCCCTCCCGCTTTCGGAGTACGCGGCCTAGGCGCTGCACCTGCTCGCGCTGCGTCGACGAGCCGGAGAGGACGATTGCGACGCCGGCATCGGGGACGTCGACCCCCTCGTTGAGCACCTTGGAGGTGACCACGGTCCGGTATTCGCCGCTGCGGAACCGGGCGAGGATCTCGGCCCGCTCACGCGCCCCGGTGCGGTGGGTGATGGAGGGGAGCAGCAGCCGTCGCGAGAGCTCGAAGACGGTGGCGTTGTCGTGGGTGAAGATGATGGAGCGGTCGGCGCGGTGGAGTTGCAGGAGCTGCTCAACGACCGCGAGTTTGCCGCTGGAGGCGAGCGCGAGCCTCCGCTGCTCGCGGTAGGCAGCGAAGGCGGCGCGGCCGTCGGGGGTGCGGGAGGAGAGGGCGATGAAGCGGGCCCAGCCGCCGGGCGATCCCATGCTGATCCGGTTCTGCCGCACGAAGTCGAGGTAGCACTGGCGGGCTGCCGTGTAGTCTTCGAGTTCGGGCTCCGACATCGAGACCCGGAGCGTCTCGACGGTGTAGTCGGCGAGGAACTCGCCCGCGAGCTCTCGGATTTCGCGTCGGTAGATGGTGGGGCCGACGGCCTTGTCGAGCAGGAGGTGGCGGTTGTCGGGCCGCTCTGGGGTGGCGGTGAGTCCGAGCCGGAAGGGGGCGAGGAGGTGGTCGGTCGCCAGGATATAGGAGGGGCCGGGGAGGTGGTGGACCTCGTCGTAAACCACCAGGCCGAAGCGGTGGCCTATGCGTTCGGCGTGGATGTGGAAGGAGTCGTAGGTGGTAACGGTGATGGGCTCGATCTCGTGCGAGCCTCCGCCGAGGAGTCCCACCTTGGCGAGTCCGAAGTCGGAGCGGAGGCCGTCATGCCACTGGAGCATGAGGTCGATGGTGGGGACGACGATGAGGGTGTCGCGAGCGGCAGCGGCGATGGCGAGGTGGGCGACGAGTGACTTGCCTGCGCCGGTCGGCAGGACCACGAGCCCGCGGCGGCCGGCCCGGTTCCATGCCTCGATGGCCTCCGACTGGTAGAAGCGGGGGGTGCGCTCGGCGGCGAACCGGAGTGCGAGCGGTCCGTAGGTCCGGGCCCGGTCGTCGAGCAGCAGCAGCCCCTGCTCCTGGGCGCGGTGGAGGGCGGCGAAGAGGTCGCGGTAGCAGGCAGCCGGTGCCCGCCAGCGTGCGATGCGGAGGTCGAAGGTCATGCCGGCGGCCTCAAGCCGGTCTGCCAGCGCATCGACGGGGCCGTCGAGCACGAGGGTGCCGCGGTCGAACCGCAGGGTCACCGTGGGCGGGGCTGAGTTGGAGGCGGGCAGAGACAGGGCGGGGCTCCATGGCGGGTCGCGCTCGATAAGACAGCGCGTGACGGAAGTCACACCCAATCGGCGGCGCCACGCTTCGGAATCGGCGGTCAATCTTGATCCAATGGCAAACAGTTCGTAGACAGCCGCCACGGCCAGAGGTCTAGGTTGCAACGATCAAGCGACGGGTGCATGAGAATGATTCAGTGGAACATGAAGCAATCGGCTCTGCGCCTCGGCGCCCTCTCGGTGCTCGTGCTGCTTGCAGCCTGCAGCAACCAGACCGGCACGGGCACCCCGGGCGATGGCAGCGGCGCCTCCGACGCATCTGCCGATAGCGGCTCGGGTGCTGACACCAGCGCCGACACCACGGTCGACAGCGGCGCCGACACCACGGCCGACAGCGGCTCTGGCGCGGATACAGGCGCCGATACCTCCACCGATACGGGCGGCGAGCCCAGCTGCACCACCGCGGCCGATTGCCGCCCGCGCCACGACTGCGTGGAGGGCGTCTGCGTCCGCATCTGCGGCGTGGACACCGACTGCGATGACCTCACGCCCTGCACCACCGAGGTCTGCACCGAGGGGCTTTGCGTCTTCACGCCGGCCACCCCTGAGATTGCCGACCCGCTCGCCGGCGACTGCAAGAAGCCTGCCTGTGTTGATGGTCGCACCGAGCAGGTTGCCAGCTCGCTGGACCTGCCTGTGGATGACAGCATCGGCTGCACGCTCGCGCAGTGCGTCGGCGAGTTCCCCTTCCAGCGCCCCCAGGACGCGCTCTGCGATGATGGCGATCTCCTCAACGGCGTGGAGCGGTGCGACCCCAACATCGGCTGCGTGGGTGGCGATGTGCCCCGCTGGATCTGCGATGAGCCGCCCCCGGGCTGGGAGTCGCGCGAGGTCTGTGACGATGGCCTCGACAACGACCAGAACGGCCAGGTGGACGAGGGTTGCGACTGCGACTTCGGCTCCATCCAGCGCTGCTACAGCGGTCCGCCCTCCACCCGCGGCGTTGGCGGCTGCACCGACGGCCTGCAGGCCTGCGAAGACCGGGCCAACCCCCAGTGGGGCCCCTGCACCAACGTCTTCGGTCCCGGTACCGAGATCTGCGACGCCAAAGACAATGACTGTGACGGCTGCGTAGACGACCTCGCCGACTGCGATGCCAGCGACCTTGTCTGCCCCACGGAGCTCCTCGCCCGCCCGCTCGCCGACTTCACGCTGAGCGGCGACGCCATCGTGCCGGGCTGGCGCGACCTGCCCTACATCCGCTGGAACTGGTCGGTCGAAGGGCCGCCGAACAGCGCCACCTCCGGCCCGGTCAATCGGACGGCTGCCAATACCTCGGTCTTCCTCGACGTGTCGGGCGACTACTTCGTCACACTTGAGGTCGAACTCAAGCCGGGCGAGCCCAGCATCACCTGTGGCTTTGTGGTCCGCGCCCAGGGCTCCGGCCTTCGCGTCGAGATGCGCTGGGACACCTTCGGCTCGGTCGACATGGACTTCCACCTTCACCGGAGCGGGACGACCACCAACTTCTGCACCGACGATGATTGTTACTATGCCAACTGCCGGACCTATGGTGCCGGCCTGCCGTGGGGCTATGTCTCCTCGCCCGCCGAGGCCTGCGGCGGCGGCGCGGGCGATACCTGCTATAACCCCCGCCTCGACATCGACAACATCGTCGGCTTCGACCCCGAGAACATCAATGTGGACAACCCGAACAACGGCGACAGCTTCCGGGTCATGTCGCACATGTTCGGCGGAGCTGCCCGCACCAACCCCGTCGTCACCATCTTCTGTGGTGGCCGCCTCAAGGCCGTCTTCGGTGAGGCACCCGACCTCGTCGGTCTCACCCGCTCGGGCGGCAGCTGCGGCGGCGAGACCTGGCGCGTTGCCGACGTGCGCATGCTCGTAGACCCCGAGACCGGCGTTACCGACTGCGTCGTTGAGCCCCTCCTGGGCCGCAGCGGCGGCTACGATGTGCGCCAAGGCGACGCCACCTTCTAGTCTCCCCCCTCTCCAACGCCGCGGTCCGCCTGCCTCCCGCAGGGCCCGCGGCGCTCTTGTGTTCGGGCAGCGCCCAGTCGCGCGGCCACAGCGAGGAACCGTCATGAACGCAACCAACGCCAAAGCCGCCGCCGCACTCCTGCTCCTGCTCACCGCCTGCGCGCAGCGCGACCCCGTCGCGCCCGCTGCCGACGTGGTCGATGAGAACAGCGCCGACACCACGGCCGATACCGCTGGCAGCGCCGATACCACCGCAGACACCTCCGACGGCAGTGGCGACGGCAGCGGCGAGGGCTCCGGCCCGACCATCGTCGAGTGCCTCACCGCAGCCGACTGCGCCCCACGCCACGACTGTGTCGAGCAGACCTGCATCCTCATTTGCGCCACCGACGCTGACTGCGACGACCGCAACCTCTGCACGGCAGAGCGATGCGACGCCGGCAGCTGCGTCACCACCTTCGTCACCCCCGAGGTCGGAGACCCCACACCCGGCGATTGCCGCAGCAAGGTCTGCGTCGAGGGCATCCTCGAAGAGCTCCCCAGCCTCACCGATGTGCCCGCCGACGATGGCGTGGGCTGCACCGAGTCTGTCTGCAGCCAGAGCTTCCCCTTCCACCGCCCTCGCAACGAAATCTGCGACGACGGCGACCCGCTCAACGGCGTGGAGAGCTGCGACATCCGCCGCGGCTGCCTGCCCGGCGATGTGCCCGGCTGGATCTGCACCGCCGAGACCGAGCCCGGCTGGGAGGCCATCGAGGTCTGCAACGACGGTCAGGACAACAATGAGGATGGCGCCACCGACGAGGGCTGCCCCTGCGCCTACGGCGAGGTCCAGCGCTGCTTCACCGGTGCCCCCGCGACCCGCGGCGTCGGCGGCTGCACCGACGGCCTGCAGCGCTGCATCGACCGCGCCGATCCCCAGTGGGGACCCTGTCAGGGCGCCATCACCGCCTCGACGGAGCTTTGCGACGGCAAAGACAACGACTGCAACAGCTGCACCGACGACATCGAGGGCTGCACCCCCGCCCTCCGATGCCCCACGCTCGACACTGCCAGCCCGCTCACCGACTACACCCTCGACGGCACCGCCTTTTACGCCAACCTCGCCAATGTCATCGGCTGGAACTGGACCGTCGAGCCCCCCGCCAACAGCGCCACGGAGAGCCCCGCAGACCCGGCGGCCTCGCTCACCTCCGTCTACCTCGATGTCTCGGGCGACTACCGCATGCGCCTCGAGGTGACCGACGGCGACGGCGTCCAGAGCTGCACCTGGACCGTCCGTGCCCAGGGCCCCGGCCTCCGCGTGGAGATGTCCTGGGACAGCCTCGGCTCCGTCGACATGGACCTGCACCTCCACAAGCCCGGCACCACCGGCGCCTTCTGCTCCGCCGCCGATGACTGCTACTTCGACAACTGCCGCGTCACCAACCTCACGGGTGTGACCTGGGGTTACACCCCCTCCGATGCCGCAGCCTGCGGCGCCGGCGTCGGCGACACCTGCTACAACCCCCGCCTCGACATCAACAATGTGCGCGGCAACAACCCCGAGAACATCAACCTCGACAACCCCGCCAACGGCGACACCTTCCGCATCATGGCCCACATGTTTGCCGGCACCCAGCCCACCGCGCCGCAGGTCTCCATCTTCTGCGGCGGCCAGCTCAAGTCGCTGCTCGGCGGCGGTTCCGATGCCGTCCGTCTCACCCAGGCCGGCGCCGCCTGCCAGGGCAGCAGCTGGCGCGTCGCCGATGTCCAGATGCTCGTTGACGAGGCCACAGGGGCCGTCGACTGCCTCGTCGTTCCCGTCCTCAACGTCGCAGGTAACCCCGATGTGCGCGTTAACAACACCTCCTTCTAACGGGCCCTGCAGCCCACCCGTAGCCACCGATGGCCAACCTCGAATCCAGACTCCTCAGCCACCTCATGACCGCCAACAAGCGGTATGCGCTGGTTGAACCCGGCGACCACGTCATGGTCTGCCTCTCCGGCGGAAAAGACTCCTGGGTCATGCTCCACCTGCTCCGGCTCATGCAGCAGAAGGTCCCCTTTGCCTTCACCATGGTCGCCGTGAACCTCGATCAGGGCCACCCCGGCTTCCCGCAGCAGTCCATCGTCGACTACCTCGAGCGCGAGAAGTACGACTACAAGATGCTCTCCGTCGACACCTACAAGGTGGTCCTCGAGAAGGTACCCGAGGGCAAGACCTACTGCTCCCTCTGCTCCCGCCTGCGCCGCGGTATCCTCTACAATGCGGCCCAAGAGCTGGGCTGCACCAAGATGGCGCTCGGCCACCACCGCGACGACGTCGCGCAGACCCTGCTTCTCAACCTCTTCTATGCAGGCAAGCTGGCCGCCATGCCGCCCAAGCTCCGCTCCGATGACGGCCGCAATGTGGTGGTCCGGCCGCTCATCCTCGCCGCCGAAGAGGAGATTGCGCAGTATGCCATCGAGCAGGGCTTCCCCATCATCCCCTGCAACCTCTGCGGCAGCCAGGAGAACCTCCACCGTTCCCGCATGAAGCAGCTGGTGAACCGGCTCCAGGCCGACAACCCCAAGGTCAAAGGCAACATCATCGCCGCGCTCGGCAACGTGCAGCTTACCCACCTGCTCGACGGCCGCTTTGCCGGCGACTGGCTGGCCTCCGAAGCCGAGATTGTGGCCGCGATGTCGGGCGAGACGGCGCTCCCGCACGCTCTGGTCCCCGACCTCGAGCTCGAGGCGGCGGGAGAACTGGGCTAGAAGCGGTAGCCGAGCTGCAGCGAGCCGCCCATGGGGATATCGAAGGGGCGCTCGCCAAAGGGGAGCATGTAGATGACGGTGTTGGCGTCGAGCGAGGCCCAGAAGGGGCCGCCGAGCAGCACCTGCCCGCCGACAGTCCAGCCGAGCCCCGCCTGGGCCTGCGCGGCGGTCTTGGTGATGCTGCCTTCGCGGCAGGCGCGGCTGGCGTCGATGGCCCGCACTTCACCGCCCGTCACCTTGCACCAGAAGTCTTCGGTCGCGGTGACCGCGCCCACAAAGGCCACATCGACCCCCACATTGCCGTAGAGGCGGAAGCGCCGGTTGCGGATGGCGAAGGTGGCGCCGAAGTCGGTGCGGGCCATGTCGATGCGGCTGAGCAGGTCGCCGTCGGTGTCGCGTCGGCCGAAGACAAAGCGCCCGCCAGCGTAGAGCCCCGCATTCTCCGAGAGCATGTGGCTGACCTGCACCGAGGCGCCCTGCGTGTAGAAGGGGGAGCGGGTCGGCGTGTCGAGGAAGTAGCCGCCGTGGTAGCCGGCTGAGGTGTAGGTGTGGCCCGTGTCGAGGCCTGCCGGGTCGAGCGGCAGAAAGCGCGGAGGCTGGCAGGCCAGCGCATCGCTCAGCATCATGGAGTAGGTGTCAGCGGCCTCGGCCGGCGCCACCCGCGTGGTCTCGTCCACCACAAACTGCTGGCTCGTTGCATCGAAGAACTGCAGCCCCACCACCGTCTGGTCGCCGGACGAGATGGCGAAGGCAAAGACCAGCTCCTCCACGCCCAGCTGCGTTGCCAGCCGCTTGGCCTCTGCCGCCCGCACCCGCAGGTCGCTGCCCTGGCTCAGCAGGTGCTCCAGATAGGCCCGCTCAAAGCTGGCAACGACCTCGGCAGGGTAGTCCTCGCGCGAGAACCGCTCACCCGGCGCCCAGCGGATGAGCTCCTTGAAGGCGGCCGTCGCCTTGGCCTCGTGTAGCGTCTGCCCCTCGCTGCCCTCCTGCGCGCCCTGCGCCAGCTCCAGCTCCGCCAGCGCCAGCGTGCGCCAGACCGTTACGGCCAGCGTCGGGTCGGTCCAAAAGAGGCCTGTGCGCTCGAGCAACGACTGCGCCTCCTCGAGCTGGTCCACCGCACTCCGCAGGTCGGACTGCTTGAAGTATTCCACGCCGAGCTGCGCCGACCGGGTTGCCACAAAGCGGAGGTCGGACTGGGCCTCGTCGCGCTGTGCTGCGAGCAGCCGTGTGAGGGGCTCCTCCTCGATGAGCTTGTGGCGCGGGTCGGCCTCGACCTGTGCCCGCAACGCCCGCGATACCTGCACCAGCGAGACCTCCGCGAGGCTGCTCGCAGGAGCCACCGACGGCACGAGGTAGTGGCGGATGGGGGCCCAGACGGCGATGGTTCGCGGCCGCAGGTCGGCTTCGCCCTGATCGCGGCGTGGCGGTGCAGCTAGCGCCGGCGCGGCAGCGAGCGCCAGCAGAAGCCCGGCCAAGAGCTGCGCAACGCGCCTCACTGCGAACCCTCCGGCGTGAGCAGCTCGCCCGTCTCGCCGCAGCTGTCGGTCGCGCTCTTGTCTTCGTTCCGCACCAGCACAAAGCGGCGGCCCGGGATCACAGGTGACCGGAGCAGCGCCTCACCGTCGGTCAGCTCCACCTCGGCCCGGTCGCCGCTGCTCACATCGAAGACCCGGCCCGCGACCTGCTGTTCGCCAAACCGCACATCGAGCGCGAAGGCGCTGTTGCTGATGTCGCGCGGGCCGAAGAAGGCGCAGGCCTCGGGCACCAGGTAGGGGTCTTCGGTGGTGTTCTGGTCGCCCAGCAGGAAGGTCTCCATCTTGCCGCCCGCCTCGCCCGAGTAGGCGAAGAGGGTGAGCCGGATGGCCCGCGTGCGCCCCAACTCGAGCGGCGCCGCCTCTTCGTAGACGCCGATGAGCTCGGCTGGCGGACCGCAGCCCGCCGCCGCCAGCAGCAGCGCGAGGACTACATACGGGCGGGGCATGGAACGCCGAGCAGGGTCAGGCCGTGGGCCAGCGTGCGTCGCACCGCAACCACCAGCGCGATGCGGGCGCGGGTCGCGGCCTCGTCGTCCGACAGCACCCGGGTGCCCGACGAGTAGAAGGTGTTGAAGCCCTCGGCCAGCTCCAGCAGGAAGCGGGAGATGACGGCCGGTTCGAGCTCGCTCGCGGCCTGGCGGAGCGTCGCGGGATAGCGCTCGAGCAGCGCCACGAGGTGGGCGCAGTCGGCGGTGTGGAGCGCCTCCGTAGCCTCGTTGGCCAGGGCCTCGGGCAGGGCGCCGAACTTCTCCGCGAACTTCTCCTCGAGCGCCCGGAGCCGCACATGGGTGTACTGCAGGTAGGGGCCGGTGGGGCCATGCTCGCCGGGGCGTAGGCCGCGCAGGATGGCATCCCACTCGAAGGGGTAGTCTTTGATGCGGCCGCGCGAGAGGTCGTAGAAGACGATGGCGCCGATGGAGACCTGCTCCGAAACCTGCTCCCGCTCCGCGTCGGTGAAGCCTTCGCGGTCGGCCATGATCTCGCGCACCAGCTCCTTGCCCCGGTTGAGGATGTCTTCGAGGAAGACCAGTGTGCCCTTGCGGGTGGAGATGCCGAGGATCATGCCGAATGGCACATGGATGCAGCGGTCTGCCCAGTCGTAGCCCATGCGCTGCAGCACGGCGAAGACCTGCTTGAAGTGGACCGCCTGGGCGTGGCCGACCACGTAGAGGAACTTCTCGAAGCCGAGCTGCTCGTAGCGGTAGCGTGCGGCGGCGAGGTCGCGGGTGGAGTAGAGGGTGGCGCCGTCGCTCTTGATGATGAGGCAGGGCGGAAGGCCGAGGTCGTCGAGCTTGACCACCAGCGCCCCTTCGCTCTCTTCGGTGAGGCCGGTGGCCTTCACGTCTTCGACGAGCGAGGCGAGCATGTTGTTGTAGAAGGCCTCGCCCCACTCGTGGTCGAAGGAGACGCCGAGCCGCTCGTAGATGCGGTGGAACTCGCGGAGCGAGAGGGCGCGGAAGCGCTCCCAGTAGGCGTGCGCGGCGGGGTCGCCCTGCTCGAGGCGGCGGAACCAGCCGCGCCCCTCGTCGTCGAGTGCGGGGTTGGCCTTGGCCTCTTCGTGGAAGCGGACGTAGAGGTCGTAGAGGTGCTGGATGGGGTCGGCCTGCAGCGCGCTCTCGTCGCCCCAGCGCTCAAAGGCGGCCATGAGCTTGCCGAACTGGGTGCCCCAGTCGCCGAGGTGGTTGATGGCGACCACCCGGTAGCCGAGCGTGCGGTGGAGGTTGGCGAGGGCCTGGCCGATGGCGGTGGAGCGGAGGTGTCCGATGCCGAAGGGCTTGGCGATGTTGGGCGACGAGTAGTCGATGCCGATGGTCTTGCCGGTGCCGTCGGGGAGGGCGCCCCAGGCGGGGTCGAGTGCGGCGGAGACGACCCGTGCGGTGCGGGCTGCAGGGTCGAGCTTCAGGTTGATGTAGGGGCCGAGCGCCGAGACGGCTGCAAAGCCTGTGTTCGGGTCTGCGGCGAGCTGTTCGGCCAGCTTGGCGGCGATGGCGGGGGGCGCCTGCTTGAGGGCCCGTGCGAGCAGGAAGCAGGGGAAGGCGAAGTCTCCGAGCTCGGGCTTGGGGGGCGCGGCGAGGAGCGCGGCGACCTCGTCGACGGAGAGGGTATGGGTAGGGTCGAGCGCGAGGATGGCGGCGCGGATGGGTGCTGCTGCGAGTTGCTTGCTGTCAGACATGGTGGCCGGAGCGCTCCGTCGGTCGGTAGAGGAGGGCGACCCTACCCGCGGAGGGCGGTTTTCTCAATGGAGGCGGGCGCTCACCCCTTCGCGATGACGGTGAGCAGGAAGAGGCCAAAGCCGATGAGGAGCACGGTCGCGAGGCAGCCCATGCTGCAGCCGCCGCTCTCCTCTGCGGGGGCCTCTGCGGGATAGGCCTCGGGCAGGTGGGAGGGTTCGTCTGCGGCCTCCTGATCGGGCGCGCTGGAGCGTGCAGCAAAGCCGGTGGGGTTGGGCGCGTTCCGCGGCGCGAAGCCGGTGGGGTTGGGGCGGGCGGGCCGGTAGGGCGCGGGCTCGTTCTGGCTGCCTCCGCCGCTGTCGCTGCTGTCGTTGCTCCGGTCGTCGAAGCTGCTGATTTTGGTCGAGTAGCTCATGCCGGTGCCGGGGATGCCCAGGTTGGCCCGCACGCCCCGCTTGCCGATGTTGATTTTGGCGCCGCGCGGGCCGACCGAGGCCGAGACGCCGCTCTTGCTCAGGTTGATGGAGACACCCGGCAGAATCTTGATGCGCTTGGAGAAGCGGAAGAAGCCCATGACTGCTCACCTCGGTGGAGTAGGGCGCATCCGTCTCGATGCCCCCGCGGCGCGCGGTATGGCGGCGCGAGGTGCGGGGTGTCAATGGGGGAGGTGCAGCGGAACTTCGATGCAGCCACGCAACAACCGGCCGCAGACGACGAGAATGGGATGTCACCCCTATGAGGTCCCATGAAGTCGTCCGAGAGCATCGATCCCACATCCCACGAGAACCAGGCGGCACGCATTCTCCGCAGGGGTCACGCCGAAGGCACCTTCGGGCGCGAGCTGGCGCTGTTCCGCGACGCGCTACGAATCGACGAGCTTGCGGCCGTCGTTCTGGCCATCGAGAAGGAGGCCGAGGGGCTCCTGAATGGCCTGCTGAAGGCGGGAACGCGTTCATGAAGGAGAACGTCCCGCTCATGCCGCTCCACGACGTCGCACATCCCATGGATCGGGGCTTTGTCGAAGTGCGGGAGCTGATCCAGAACGCGCGTCGGAAGGCCCTGCAGGCCGTCAACACGGAGCTGGTTGCACTGTATTGGCAGGTCGGCGAGTACATCAGCCGCAAGATCGCCTCGGCTGAGTGGGGCGACGGGGTGGTGGACGAGCTTGCCCGATATCTGGCCCGCACCCAGCCGAGCTTGAAGGGGTTCACGCGACGCAACCTGTTTCGGATGCGGCAGTTTTACGAGGCGTACAGCGGCAACGA
This sequence comes from uncultured delta proteobacterium, assembly GCA_903873545.1. Classification (GTDB taxonomy): domain Bacteria; phylum Myxococcota_A; class Bradymonadia; order REDH01; family REDH01; genus CAIWGR01. Next base: position 1,398 of record CAIQPA010000479.1, on the reverse strand, counting down.
AATGGTGACACCGCTGGTGACACAATTGCCGTGGACCCACAACCTCATCATTCTCGGGCAGTCCAAGCGCGCCGAGGAGCGCGAGTTCTACCTGAAAATGGCGATTCAGGAGCGCTGGAGCAAGCGCGAGCTGGAGCGGCAGTTCCAAGCGGCGTTGTTTGAGCGGGCGGTGCTCACGCCTCCCAGGGTGTCGCCGGTGGTGAGACAGGCGCATGCGGCGGCGGCCGATGTCTTCAAGGACAGTTATGTGGTCGAGTTTCTCCAGCTCCCCGCCGAACACGACGAGGCGGGGCTGCATCGGGGTCTGGTCAGTCGCCTCAAAGAGTTTCTGATCGAGCTGGGCCGCGACTTCTGCTTTGTGGGGTCGGAGTATCCGCTGCAGGTGGGTGGCCGCGATTTTGCCCTCGACCTTCTCTTCTTCCATCGCGGACTGAACTGCCTCGTGGCCATTGAGCTCAAGGTTGACCGGTTCGAGCCCGAGCATCTGGGCAAGCTCAATTTTTACCTCGAAGCCCTCGACCGCGATGTTCGCAAGCCGCACGAGAATCCGGCCATTGGCCTGCTGCTCTGCGCCACCAAAGAGAGCGAAGTGGTCGAGTATGCGATGAGCCGCTCGCTCTCTCCGGCGCTGGTGGCCGCCTACCATCTGCAACTGCCCGACAAGGCGGTGCTGGCCGCCAAATTGCAGGAGTTCTACGCCCTCAACGCGCCGCTACCCCCAGAGCCCTCGAAGACTCGATCGTAAAGGAGCTGCGCCACCCCGACGAGTCCCGATCGGAGGTCGTCGCCAACAGTGCCTCCCAGCGCGGTGCCGCGGTGAGCAAAGCGTCTCACCCGAAGACCGCTAGTAGACCACGCGGAGGTGTTGTTCAGCACAACCCTGACAGACCGAAGCGCTGTGCATGTGCCCGGCAGCGTTGATTTCGTCGCAGAGTTCGCACAGCCGAAAGAGCGTGCGGTTCTTCAGCGCTGCCGCGCGGGCGCGGGCGATGCTCGCATCCGTTGGCTTCCTCTTCCACCGGCGGAAGACCCGCCAGTTTACAACGGGGGAATGGGGCCCCTCCCAGCCGATCGTCGCAACCTCAAAGGCCCAGCCCTGGTCGTCGGCAACGCATCGAAAATACTTGGCAAACTCATCCTGCATGGAACCTCACGGTGTTGGTGGCGCTCTCAACCTCGCTGCGGAGGTCATCGCCATGAAAGCCTTCTCCAGCGCGGTTCCGCTTCAAAGTCTACCCCACGAACCTCAGCATCCAGTTTGCGATGCAAATCAACACCACACTGGCGTTCAAAGCAGCGTCCAAACGGAGCCAACGGCGCATTGGCAGCCAAAAAATGCCGCCGAGCGCTGCGGCGCGCGCGACGATGCTCCCGGCCAGCACGGCGGCAACGGCAGGG
>CAIQPA010000478.1 GCA_903873545.1 uncultured delta proteobacterium | reverse complement strand
GGGTGCCGGCGAAGACGGCGCCCGTCGTGCCGCACCAGTTGCCCGAATTGTCGTTCAGCGTGCTCGAGGTGCGGTCCGGGGCAAGCTGCTTGCTCCGGCCGGCCGTCGCGAACGAGCTCGGGTAGGTGAAGGCATCAAGCACCAGCGTGCCGCAGGAGAGCGTCAGGTTGTCGCCCGAGTTGCTCAGCGCAATGCCATCATCGTAGTTCAGCGCAACGCCCGTCAGGCCGCCGTTGGCGGCGATGCTGTCGTCCTGGCCGAAGATGGCGTAGCCGCCGGCCGCGATGACAAGCGAACCGGAGATGGTCGTCGTCGCCTCGCCGTCGGTGAAGCTGCAGCCTGCGAGGTTGAGGTCGTTCGCGGTCGTGTTGCGAACCTCAACCCACTCGCCACGGTCGGTCGAGGGCGAGCCGCTGTTGCCCAGGCCGCTGCTGGCCATGATCTCGCTGAAGATGATGTCGCCGGCAGCCGTCGGGGGGCCCGGAGGAGTTGTTGTCGTGAGCGCCACGCTGTCGGTCGGCGCGTAGTCGGCGTTGGTGAGGTTGGTGGTGGTGTCGCAATAGGTCCATGTCGCGCCGCCGTCGCCCGAGATGCGGTAGGCGATGTCGTAGCTGCCGACGGCGGGGAAGGTGGCCGTGGTGACCGAGCGGTCGTTCGACGCATCCGTGAAGGCCGCGTCGCTGCTACCGGCCGTGAAGGCCCAGTTGCTGGTGCTCGCGGTGGGGTTTGCGCCGTCGGGGCCGATGGCCGCCTCACCGACGATGCGGGTCGCGTAATCGTAGCCCGTCGTGGTGTCGGTCAGGCCGGCAACGCTGTAGACTGCGGAGATGGTCGCGGTGGCGCCGGCGTAGCCCGTCTGGGCGGTCGTCGGCGACACAAGCTGGCAGCTGCTGATGGAGAAGTTGCAGCTCGGGTTGGCCGCCTTGGGCGTGCCCTTCTTGCCCGCGGTGCCGAAGGTGGTGCGGCTGTTGCACCAGGCGGTCGTGGCCGCGTCGTTGGTCACCGCGTCGAAGGAGGCGGGGTGAAGCTGGAACGATGCACCCTGCTCGCGCTCAAAGAGCTGCGGATAGACAACAGTGTCGACCACCGTGCTGCCGCAGGCAATCGTCGGGCTCTCGCCGCTGTTGTTGAGCTGGAAGTTGATGCCCCAGGCGAAGTCGACCGGCGCGCCGAAGTTTGCGGCCGAATCGGTCGAGCGACCGAAGAGGAAGTAGGTCTGGGGCGGGACAAGCGTCGTCGTCGTGATGCCGACGCTGCTGGTGCCATCGCTGACCGTGCAACCATCGAGGTCGTAGGTCTGCGTCGTGGAGGGGTTGTAGACCTCGATCCACTCGCCATCATCGGGCGAGCCGGCCTGCGATGCGACCATGAGCTCGGTGATGACGAGGCCGCCAACGCCGGGGTTGTTCGGAGGCGTGCGGGCCGTCAGCGCGCCGGCGTTTGCAATCTGGTAGCCGTTCTCCGAGCCGTCTGCGCCGGCGCCGGCGTTCTTGTCGCAGTAGGTCCAGGTGGTGCCGCCGTCGCCCGAGAAGCGAACCGCGAAGTCGTAGTTTCCGACAGTCGACGGCACCGTCAGCTGCGCCCGGTACTCGTCAAAGCCGGCCTCGGTCGGGATGGTCGAGCCGTAGCCCACAGAGGCAACGCCCGAGGCGCTCCAGTTGGTCCAGGTCGAGGCATCGCTGCCCGTCGCGCCGTAGCCGGCCTGCATCTTCACAAGGCCGTTCGGGTCAACAAAGTTGGTCTGGTCCGTGAGGCCCAGGACGCGGACGCGACCGTAGACATAGGCATTGGTCGACGTGATCTGCGAGATGGTCGCGGGGGTGTCGAGGCGGCACCGGTCGATGGTCTGGTTGACGAAGCAGCTGCCGTTCTGGGCACCGGGCGTACCCGAGAAGCCGGTCGAGTAGGTGGGCGTCGCGGGGGTGCACCAGTTGGTGTAGTCGTCGTTCGCCGTGCTGCTCAGGATCGTCCGGTCGAGCTGCGCCGACTTGCCGAGCGCGACGAAACCAACCGACGAAGCCGTCCACTCGACCTGGTCGATGAGGGTGGCGCCGCACTTGATCCGGACCAGGTCAGCGGTGTTCGAGAGCGCGATCAGCGGGTCGTAGACAAAGTCCGGGGTCAGGCCATGGTTCTCGGCAGACACGGCCGACTGGGCGAAGACCCGGTAGGCGCCCGGCGGGATGATGGTCGAGTTGGCGCCCGTCGACGGCCGCGTCAGGCTGCTGATCAGGTTGGTCGAGTTGTTGTCGTCGAAGGAGCAGGTCGAGATGTCCCAGTAGCTGGTG
>CAIQPA010000477.1 GCA_903873545.1 uncultured delta proteobacterium | reverse complement strand
GCTCGAGCATGGCGGCACGGCGGTGGTGGATCGCGACGGCGACACCTTCTCCTTCGCCTGCACGGGCAACACGGCACCCCTCGAGGTGGTCGCGCCGCTGGTGCTCTCGCCCGAAGAGCCCGTCAAGCCCCGCGCCAAGCGCAAGGTCAAGAGCGCCCCTACGGAGTAGCCGCTAGGGGGCGACCGTCAGCAGGTTCAGCTCACACATCTCGTCTACGCTCCGCCAGCCGAAGGTGAGGTCGCGCGGCTCGCCCCGCACGCCCCGCACCAACGGCTGGTTTGCGTAGGAGTTGTCGTATTCGCAGCGCAGCTGGATGCTGTCGCCCGGCTGCAGCATCAGCGGCTCTGAAGCGGGCCGGAAGAAGACCCGCTGCTCGAGGAAGCGCCAGCTCGGGATGGAGACGAGGCACTCCTCCGTGCCGTCAGCACGCCTCAGTGTGGCGTAGAAGGCGGTGCCGAAGATGTGCATGTGCGGGACGAGGCCGTAGACCGTCATCGGCTGCTCGATGGGTGTGACGCTGGCAGCGCTGCCTTCGGCGTCACCCGCGGCAACGCGCAGCTCATCGGCGTTGACGGGATAGATGTTGAGCGGCTGCGCCGTGGCCGCGTCGGCGGTCCAGAGGTCGAGCGCAGAGGTGATGGCAGGGATGGGCTCGCCCGCTGGCAGCGCCGCGATGTTGTAGTGCACCTGCAGCAGGAGCCGGTAACCGGCGGGGACGGGCACTGCGACGCCGGCCGGCAGCAGGTAGGGCTGCGCCATCTGGATGGCGGCGGCAACCGGCACCATGTTCATGCTGTCGCAGCTGTAGGCACCCGCGCCGGCCGCGGGCGTGGCGACGACCTGGTCTGCCGGAACCGCGAAGAGCACCAGGTGGTGGGCCAGTTCGGGGCGCGAGAGCTTGAAGGCCACGCCGCGGATGAGCGTCTCGGTGGCAAAGGCCGGGCCGATGGGGTGGCAGGTGGTCCGGTCGGTCAGCTCTTCGGGGATGGGCTGGTAGGCCTCTGCTGCGCTCAGCGAGAGGGCGGGCGGGCCCGGGTCGGGCAGGGCGGCGGTCTCCGGCGTTACGGGCTCGCTCGGTTCGCCGCCCGCAGCCCAGTCGGCCACCAGCGCCAGCTCTGCAGCCGTGAGCGACAGGTCGCCGTCGAAGGAGCCGCAGCTCGGATCGGGCATCCAAGGCGGCATCGTGCGGGCCGCGACCGCGCTGCCGATGGCGCTCCTGCGCTGCAAGACCTCGGCGTCGACGGTGTAGTCTCCGCGCCCCGTCCCGCCCGGCTGGTGGCAGCCGATGCATCGTGCATCGAGCAGCGCCCGCATCCCCGACGCAACCGCCGGAGCGGCATCCGCCCCGCTGCCCACATCGGCGGGTTCGGGGTTGGCGCCACTGTCGCCGCAGCCGACGCCGCAGAGCAGCGCAGCCATGGAAGCAGCACGCAACAGCCGGTTCATCGGAGGCCGAGCCCCTCGAGCAGCTGCATCGCAGCGGCGCGACCCATGCGCGACTGCCACGAGCGGGGCCGCCGGTAGCTCACCTCGTAGACCTCACGGTCCTTCACGCGACGCATGACCTCGTCGTCGCTGGTGGCGATGCGGTCCACCAGCCCAAGCTCCACCGCCTGCGACGCAGCCCAGTGCTCGCCGGTAGCGATGAGCTCCGCCTTGGCGTTGGGTCGATTGCGGAGCACATGGGCCTGAAAGAGGGCGTGAATCTCAGCGAGCTGCTCGAGGAACTTCTCCCGTCCCTCGGGCTCGATTTTGCCGAACATGCTGACGGTCCGCTTGTGCTCGCCCGCCGTCATCTCCTCGTAGTCCACGCCGTACTTCTCCAGCAGCCGGTGGAGGTTCGGCACGCTCGCCACCACGCCGATGGAGCCGACGATGGCGAAGGGCGCCGCAACAACCTCGTCGCTCTCGCAGGCCATCATGTAGCCGCCGCTGGCAGCCACCTTGTC
>CAIQPA010000476.1 GCA_903873545.1 uncultured delta proteobacterium | reverse complement strand
CTCACGCTCGACCCCGAGGTGGCGCCCCGCTGGGCGGCCGACCACGGCATCTCCGGCGACCTACCGAAGTCCGACGCCATCCACCGCGAACTGGCCGCCCACATGGAGGTGGTCAACGCGGAGGTGTCGCGCGTCGAAGGCATCAAGAAGTACACGCTGCTGCCCCGCCCCTTCTCCATCCCCGATGGAGAGCTCACCCCGACGCTCAAGGTGAAGCGGCGGGTGGTGAACACCAACTGGTCGGCGGAGATCGAGGCGATGTACGCCGAGTAGCGGTCAGATGAGGCCGCGCTCGCGGGCCATGTCGAGCGCCACATCTTCGATCATGTCTTCCTGGCCGCCGACGGTCTTGCGACGCCCCATCTCGACGAGGATGTCGCGCGCAGAGAGGCCGTACCGGGTCGCGGCCCGCTTCGCGAAGAGCAGGAAGGAGGAGTAGACGCCGGCGTAGCCGAGCACGAGCGCGTCGCGGTCCACGCGGACCATCTGGTTCATCATCGGGACGATGAGGTCTTCGGCCACATCCATCACCTTGTAGAGGTCGACGCCCGTCTCGATGCCCATGCGATTGGCGACCGCCACGAAGGCCTCGGTGGGGGTGTTGCCGGCGCCGGCGCCGAGTCCAGCGCAGGCCACATCGATACGCTCTGCACCGGCCTCGACCGCTGCCAACGAGTTGGCGATGCTCATGCCCATGTTGTGGTGGCCGTGGAAGCCGATGGCGGTCCCGGGCTGCAGCCCCTCGCGCAGCGCGGTGATGCGGGCGGTCACATCATGCGGCAGCAGGAAGCCGGCCGAGTCGGTGATGTAGATGGTGGTCGCGCCGTAGCTCTCCATCAGCTTCGCCTGATGAAGCAGCCCCTCGGGGGTGTTCATGTGGGCCATCATCAGGAAGCCGACCGTGTCGACGCCCAGCTTGCTGGCCAGCTTGATGTGCTGCGCGGAGACGTCGGCCTCGGTGCAGTGGGTGGCGACGCGGATGCAGTGCACGCCGCAGTCAACCGCCATGCGGAGATGGTCAACGGTGCCGATGCCGGGCAGCAGCAGCGCCGAGACCTTCATCTGTTTCATGCGGGGGATGACGGCGCGCAGATACTCCTCGTCGCTGTGGAGCCCGAAGCCGTAGTTGACGGAGGAGCCGCCGAGGCCATCGCCGTGGGTGACCTCGATGAGCGGCATGCCGGCCTCGTCGCAGGCGGTGGCGATGGCGATCATCTGGTCGAGCGTGATCTGGTGACGCTGCGGATGCATGCCGTCGCGCAGGCTCATCTCGTGGAGGGTAATCTTCTTTCCCTGGAGGTTCATGGTGTTCCTTGCGCCTTCGGAGGGGAGTTAGACGGAGTAGCGGCCGGCGCGGAGCTCGGCGGCGATGAGCTCGCCGGTGCGGAGCGCGGCGGCGGTCATGATGTCGAGGTTGCCCGCGTAGGTGGGCAGGTAGTCGCCGAGGCCGGCGACCTCGAGGAAGATGCTGACGCGGCGGCCATCGAAGACCGGACCGTTCTTGAGCTGGTAGCCCGGCACATACTTCTGCACCTCGGCGACCATGGCGTGGACCGAGGCGCGGATGGCCTCCTGGTCGGGGTCGCTCTCGGTGAGGCAGTGGATGGTGTCGCGCATGATGATCGGCGGGTCGGCCGGGTTGATGATGATGATGGCCTTGCCCCGCTTCGCGCCGCCCACGCGCTCCACGCCGGTGGCGGTGGTGCGGGTGAACTCGTCGATGTTGGCGCGGGTGCCGGGACCGGCAGAGCGGGAGGAGACGGTGGCGATGATCTCGCCATAGTCCACGGGCTGCACGCGGCTGACGGCGTAGACCATGGGGATGGTGGCCTGGCCGCCGCAGGTGACCATGTTGAGGTTGCTGGCGCCGAGCGCGATCTGGGCGGCGAGGTTGACGGAGGGCACGCAGTAGGGGCCGATG
>CAIQPA010000475.1 GCA_903873545.1 uncultured delta proteobacterium | reverse complement strand
CCCTTCAGCTTGATGGCTGCGTCATCAGCCTGCTTCCGCGTGAAGCCCAGATCCAGCAGCCCCAGCACAAGGTCCGACACGACGCGCGATGAACCCACAGGCGCCGAGGCCGCGCCGCCGCCCAAATCCATCAGTGCCACCTTCTCCGACAGCTCCAGCAACATGCGCTGCGCCGTCTTCTTCCCGATGCCGGAAATGCGCATCAGCGACCGCTCGTCCGAGGTCACCAGCGCCGTCTGCAACTCCACGCCCGAGTAAACGCTCAGCGCCTGCAGGGCCAGCTTCGGCCCCACGCCACTCACCGTCATGAGCCGCTGAAAGAGAAGCCGGTCGGCCGACGTCGCAAACCCGTAGAGCGTTATCGCATCCTCACGTACCAGCGTGTGTACCGCCAGCGTCGCCCGATCGCCCAGGTTGGCCAGCGACTCCATCACCGACAGCGGCACAAAGAGTTCGTAGCCCACACCACCCACGTCGAGGATGATCGTGTCGAGCGATTTGGCAGCAAGGGTTCCGGTCAGGCGTGCAATCATAGGCGTCTCGTCGTTAGCAGCGGATGGTGGTGAAGATGGCAGACTGCGATGGCGATAGCGTCGGTCTCGTCGAGCCCTTCGAGCTCCGGTGCGCCGAGCATCATCCGCATCATCGCGCGTACCTGAACCTTGTCTGCTGCGCCGTTGCCGATGACCGACTTGCGCACCGAGGCCGGCGCATACTCCGTCGGGGTCAGCTGCGAATGTGCGAGCGCGAGCAGCGCCACGCCGCGCGCATGGCCCAGCTTGAGCGCGGAGTCGGCGTTCTTCTGAAAGAAAATGGCCTCGATCGCAGCCTCGTTCGGCTGATGCTCCTCCAGAATCGTCCGCAACTTCCCGTAGAGCAGGGCGATGCGCTCCGTCAGTCCGCCGGTACCCAGCTTGATGGTCCCTGAACCAATCAGCTTGAGTCGGTTTCCAGACTGCTCCACGACCCCCCAGCCCGCTTTGATGGAGCCTGGGTCGATGCCAATCACGCGACGAACGGGGTGTGCCAGAGCCAAGCGGAATACCTGAAGGGGAGCGAACCGTTGCCTAGCACGACTGGGGTCGCCTCGGTAGTTCGGCGTCGCATTGCGCCCCGCCGCATCCAGGCTCATGTTGCCGCTCCCCGATCCGTGCTTCTCTTACTTTCTACGCGCCTTTTTTGCACCCAATCGCAAGGTATGGCAATCAGCGCGCGAAGTTGACTGGACCGTCTTGCATGCATCCGTGTGCGAAGTGCGGCGCATTGTCTCTCTCACTTGCAGAAATGCCTCGCCGTTCCCATTCATTGCGGGACGCACCGAGGTGCCTCAACCGGCGGGCAGCCGCACTTCATCGGACGACGAATGACCAAAAGGAAGCAGGCGCAGGAATCAGAGCACGAGGCCCCCAAGGCCGTGGCCGATCGCGACCACGACAGTGTCTTCGAACTCGATGCCGACGAGGCCGACCAGTCCGCCAAGGCCAAGAAGTCTGCCTCGAGCGCAAAGAACCGCGCCTTCACCTCGCCCGAAGAGGCCGCGGAAGAGCAGTTCTATCACGAAGAGGGCATGGACCCCGTCAAGATGTACCTCAAGCGGATTGGCAGCGTCACGCTCCTCTCCCGCGAAGGCGAGGTCGAAATCGCCAAGAAGATTGAGGAGGGCCGGCTGGTCCTCTTTGACAACCTCTTCGGCTGCCCCGCCGGGCTTGCCTGCCTGCTGAACGTCGAGCGCGAGGTCGCTGAAGGCACCGCCCGCGCCAAGTACTACCTCCCCCCGTCCGACATCCCGTCCGACCTCAACCCCGAGATCCTCGCCCGCAACCTCGCCCTCCGGCTCTCCGCCGTCCGCGCCTCCTACGAGGCGCTGGTCGCAGCCCGGCTCCGCGGCAAGGCCTTCGAGACCGAGCGCCAGGAGGCACTCGAGTCTGTCCGCTCACTCCGCCTCGACCCGGGCATTGTCCTCGAACTCGCAAAGGCGCTCCGCGAGCAGCTCGCCACGCTCGAGCGCTGCGAAAAGCGGGTCAAAGAGTGCGAGCGCCAGCTCGGCCGGCCCGCTGCCGAGATTGAGGTCATGCTCATCGAACTCCGCAAGCAGCGGAAGAAGGGTACCCTCGACGAGGCCCGCTTCATCGAGTTCGAGAACCGCTTCTCCAGCGCCCGCAACATGCTCGTCAGCCTGCGCGAGACGCTCGCGATGGATGCCGACGAGCTCCGCGCCACCGTCAAGAAGGTCAACGAGGGAGAGTACCGCTCCGAGCGCTCCAAGGCCGAGATGATTCAGGCCAACCTCCGCCTCGTCGTCTCGATCGCCAAGAAGTATGTCAACCGCGGCATGCACTTCCTCGACCTCGTCCAGGAGGGCAACATTGGCCTCATGCGCGCCGTCGAAAAGTTCGAGTACCAGCGCGGCCACAAGTTCTCCACCTACGCCACCTGGTGGATCCGGCAGGCCATCACCCGCGCCATCGCCGACCAGGCCCGCACCATCCGCATCCCGGTCCATCTGATCGAGACCATCAACCGCATCATCCGCACCTCGCGCTATCTCGAGCAGGAGCTCGGCCGCGAGCCCTACCCCGAAGAGATCGCCAAGAAGCTCGACATGAGCGTCGACAGCGTCCGCAAGGCGCTCAAGATCGCACGCGCCCCCGTCTCCCTCGAGACCCCGATCGGCGACGACGACAGCCAGCTCTCCGACTTTATCGCCGACGAGAACGCCGAGTCGCCCATCGACTCTGCGACCGACACCGAGCTCATGCGCCACACCCAGCGCCTGCTCTCCACCCTGTCGGCCCGCGAGGAGAAGATTCTCCGCATGCGTTTCGGCATCGGCGAGAAGAACGACCACACGCTCGAAGAGGTCGGCAAAGACTTCTCGCTCACCCGTGAGCGCATCCGTCAGATCGAGGCCAAGGCGCTCGCCAAGCTTCGCGCCCCGGCCCGCAGCGATCATCTCCGCGCCTTCCTCGACCTCGAGAACTAGGCGCGCTCGTCGCGGCCTGGCTACCGGCCGGCGCCTGACCCGTTACTGGCCGGAGCCCGAGCCGGCAGGCGAGAAGCACCAGCTGCCGTCGCAACGGTCGCCGGCAGCGCAGTCGCTGTCGATGCGGCAGCCCGTGAAGGAGAGCCCAGCGGGGCAACTCCCCGAGATGGGCGCGCATTGGTACTGCGTGCCCACATCGTAGCAGCGGAAGTTCGACGGGCAGTCGGCGTTGCTCCCGCAGTCGGCGCCGCAGACGCTGCCGCCGCCGTTGAGCTGCAGGCAGAGCGACCCTGTTGCGCACTCCGAGCTGCTGTTGCAGCTCTCACAGAGCTGCCCGCCCGAGGGCTGGCTGCTGACCGAGCGGCAGCGGCCATCCGACTCACACCGCTGCCCCGCGTAGCAGTCGGCGTCGGCGCGGCAGAGAGGCGCTCTGCAGACGCCATCCGATTCACAACGGAAGCCCACGCGGCACTCGGTGTCGCTCACACATTGGCTCGTGCCGGACGAACCGCTGTCGCTGCTCACGCAGACATCCTCGCAGACCTGTCGCACCTCGTCGTAGCAGGAGAAGGCGTCGCAGATGGTCTGGCGCTCGTCATAGCAGCGGCTCTCCGTCTGGCTGCAGGAGCTGTCATACATCGGCCCGCAGGCCTGGAAGGAGAGGAGGGCGAGCGCCGAGGCGAGGATGGTTCGAAGCATGGTGAGCCTCCAAGGGGTGCCGTTCGGACGGCGTCTGGGTCCGCCTATTCAGTTTGGCGGTGCGGGTCGAGAGCAGCCAGTTCGCCTTGCGCCGCAAAATTTGTACGCGAGCCGCCTTGCGCTTGATCTGACGGGTGCTGATCACTATCGCGGGTACAGGTCGGGTCTTTCCCACATTCAAACGAGGTTGTTATGATTGGATCGTTGCGGGTGCCTCTGAGAAGTATTGCGGTGGCGATGAGCCTTGGGCTCCTTTCCATCTCGGGCTCTGTCGCCCTCACGGGCTGCTCGGAGAGCGTTACCAGCGCCAATCAGCCGGTCTTCGTCTCGAACCCCGTGCAGGTTGTCTTTCCGCCTGCCCCGGGTACCCGGCAGCAGAACGTCAACATCACGAACGAGGGCAAGGCCACGCTCGTCGTCTCCAAGATGGAGATCATCGGCGCCGACAGCGCCATGTTCGGTTTTGCGAGCGGCTCGGAGCCCTTCGACCTCGCCACCTTCGATGGTAGCCCGCAGACCCGTCGCAAGGTCGAAGTGACCTTCACCCGTCCCGAGGGCGACACTGCTAGCCACGAGGCCGTGCTCCGCATCGAGACCAACCAGTCGATTCAGAGCGGCCGGTCTTTTGACGGGGTGTTTGAGATTTCGCTCAAGGCTCCGGCCTCCAATGGCCGCCTCTTCGCGACGCCCAACCCCATCATCTTTGGCCGGGTGGCTCCTCCGAACTGCGTCGAGGTCGTCCAGACCCTGCAGGCACTCAACACCTCGCAGACCATCACCGACCTCACCCTCGCAGCGACAGGTGTCTACACCGTCATCCCCAACGAGGGCGATGCCCTCCCGACCCCCGAGGTTCCTTGGGTGCTCGCGGCCAACGCGACCAAGACCTTCACGGTCAAGTACTGCCCCGACGACGAGAACAACGACGTGGGCGCCATCAACCTGACCACGATTGAGAGCCCCGATGCCGACACCGTCATCGACCTCAAGGGCAACGGCGGCGTCCCCTGCATCGCCGTCTCCCCCGACACCGGCGACTTCGGCGAGGTGCTCATGAACGGCGTGCCCGGCCGCCTCACCCTGACCGTCACCAACTGCTCGGAGCTCGGCAACGGCGAGAACCTCGACATCTCCGCCCTCACCATCTCGGCCGACAACGGCACCGAGGCAGACCCCATCTTCGCACTCGATGCCCCGCCGGCCACCCCCCTCTCGCTCTCGCCCGGTGCCTCGACCCAGGTCGTCGCCACCTGCCGCCCCACCGTGGAAGGCCGCCCCGAGACCGGCAAGGTTGTCATCAGCTCCAACGACTCGGCCTTCCCCGAGTATGAGCTCCCCCTCACCTGCGTCGGCACGACCAACGAGTGCCCCACGGTCACCGCTGTCTCCTGCGTCGAGCGTGGCGTCGCCGACTCCATCCCGACCGATGACGTCAACGTGCCGCCGCTCGCCAACCTCGACTGCGTCGCCAACTGCGTCGACCCCGACGGCAGCTGCGTCAACTACACCTGGCGCATCATCAGCCGCCCGGCTGAGTCGGTCTCCGAGTTCTCGCCCCCGTCGTCTGCCTCCTCCAGCTTCTTCGTCGACGCCAACGGCGAATACGAAGTGCAGGTCGACGCACAGGACAACCGCGGCCTCTCGGCCTCCTCCGCCGGCTGCAACAGCACCGCCACCCTCAACGTCCGCGCGGTGCCCGACGCAGCCTTCCACACCCAGCTCACCTGGAGCACCCCCGCCGACCCCGACCCGGCCGATGAGGGCAATGGCGCCGGAGCCGACGTCGACCTGCACGTCCTCAGCGCCGAAGGCTGCTGGGAAGACCGGCAGTGGGACTGCCACTTCCGCACCCCCTCTGCAGACTGGGGCGTAGCCGGCTTCACGGGCGACGACTGCTCGCTCGACCGCGACGACACCGATGGCTGGGGCCCCGAGAACGTCTCGCTCGACGACCCGGCCGCCGGCACCTTCAAGGTTGGCGTCCACTACTGGTCTGACCATGGCTATGGCGTCTCCTACGCCACCGTCATCATCACCCTCGACGGCATCGTAGCCTACGAAGTGCGCGACAAGGCGCTCCCCTCCACCGGTACCTGGTGGGAGGTCTGCGCGGTCTCCTGGCCCTCGCGCAACGTGGTCCCCATCGACCGCATCTCTGCGACCGTACCGGCCTGCCTCTAACCGACTGGGCGATGTGACCCGCGACGCCCGGCCTTCTGGTCGGGCGTTTTCTTTGGAGCCTGCCATGCCGAACCTCTCCACTGCCGTCCTCATCCGTCTCCGCATGTCTGCCCACGATGCCCACTACGCCGGCAACCTGGTGGACGGTGCCCGCATGCTCGCCCTCTTCGGCGACGTCGCAACAGAGCTCCTGATCCGCCTTGACGGCGACGAGGGCCTCTTTCGCGCCTACGAGAAGGTGGAGTTCCTCGCCCCCGTCTATGCCGGCGACTACATCGAGGCGGTAGGTCGGATTGTCGAAGTAGGCCGCTCGTCGCGCCGCATGGAGTTCGAGGCCCGCAAGGTCATCCGGCTCAACCCGGAGCTCGGTGCCGAGTCGTCGGCAGAGGTCCTCGCAGAGCCCGTGGTGGTCTGCCGCGCCGTGGGCACCTGCGTCACCCCCATCGACAAGCAGCGCATCAAGCGGGGTGACGCGTGAGTGATGGCCTGCTCATCACCGCAGCGATCAACGGCGCCGAGATCACACGGGCGCAGACGCCCGCGCTCCCCATCACGCCCGAAGAGGTAGGCCTCGAGTCGCTCCGCTGCCGCGACGCCGGCGCCGCCATGATCCACCTGCACGGTCGCCGCCCGGACGGCTCTGCCACCCAAGATGCCGCGACCTTTGCGGGCTACTTTGCAGCCATCCGCGAGCACTCGGATATCATCGTTCAGTTCTCTACGGGTGGGGCGATCGGGATGTCGGTGGATGAGCGGATCGCGGCGCTGATCCTCCGCCCCGAGATGGCGACGCTCACGACGGGAACCTGCAATTTCGGCGACGATATCTTCGCCAATCCGATGCCGGCCATCCGCGAAATCGCGGCCGGTCTGCGTGCACACAACATCCGTCCTGAAATCGAGGTGTTCGACCTTGGCATGCTCGACACCGCCATCCGTTTGCACCGCGAAGGGGTGCTCGACGGCAACCTTCACGTCGACTTTGTCTTCGGCGTTGCCGGGGCGATGGAGGCCGATGCAGGCCATCTCCGCTACCTCGTCTCGCGGCTTCCGGCCGGCTGGACCTGGTGCGTCGCAGGCATCGGTCGCCACGAGCTTGTGATGGCGCGTCACGCCCTCGAGATGGGCGGCCATGTGCGTGTTGGCCTCGAAGACAACATCTTTCTGCGCAAGGGGCAGCTCGCAGCAGGATCTTATGAGCTGGTGGCAGAAGTGGCCCGCATGGCCGCAGAAACAGGGCGTAGGCCATGGGGTGTGACCGAGGCGCGCACCCACCTTGGCCTGCCCGAAGTGCGCTATCCGCTCGGATTCTAAAGGGAGTTATGCATGTTCGCGGCCTTTCCGGAGATTGGGAGGGCAGGCAGCGTGTGAGGCGAAAGGGCGCGCAACGCAAGGAATGACGCGCCGCAACGCGGTTTTTGGATGCATTTTGTACTTGACTTTGCTCCGTCGCAGGCTTTATCTTGGCGTCGCTCTAAAGGACGATTTATCCTTTGCATTCAAGAGCTTGCGGGGGTGGTTCTCCGCAATACACCGTTGGAGGATGAGATGACGAAGGCAGAACTCATTGACGTGGTCCACAGCAAGCTCGAAGGTCACAGCAAGAAGGCCGTTGCCGAGTTGGTCGAGGTGGTTTTCGCCACCACCGCCGACGCGATCGCTGAGGGTCGTTTCTCCTACCCCGGCTTCGGCACCTTCACCGTGAAGACCCGCAAGGCGCGCGAGGGTCGCAACCCCAAGTCGGGCGACACCATCCAGATTGGCGAGAGCAAGTCGGTCGGCTTCAAGGCTGCCCCCAATCTGAAGACCAGCGTCTAATCCGCGCTGAGGAGCCGATTGGATGCTCCTCGGGGCCGGCTTTACCGCCGGCCTCACTCGTTTTTGGCCCCCGAATTCCGTCTATCTTGACGCCCTTCGCCGGAGCCGCGCGGTAGCCTTGGCAAACAGCGCCGGCTCCGAGCGCCACACGTAGGCGACTGTGCTCAGACCGAAGGCCACACAGCTGACCCCAAGGGAGGCCGCCGCATCCCACGGGTGATGCAGTGCGAGCGATTCGGAGCCCCAGCTGCTCCATGCGTAGACGGCCGCCACTGCAGGCGCAGCAAACAGCAGTCCCGCTGTCGCGCCTCGCAGCGTCATGGCAACCGTCTGCGTCTTGTGGCGCCAGTCCAGCGCCGCCGCGATCGCGATGCCCTGCAGCGTGCAGCCAGCCACCGACGCCCATGCCAAACCGACGCCTGCTCCGTTGCGCGCACCGAAGCCGTAGACGGGCAGACAGAGCAGGGTGATGGCCGAGGTGATGACCATGGCGCGGCCGTTCTCCTGCCGTGCGTAGAATCCTCGCGAGGCCACCGTAGCGAGGCACCAGCCGGGCACGGCCAGCGCCAGGATGCGGAGGTAGGAGGCTGTTGCCGCCGCATCCGCAGCGCCAAAGGCGCCATGCTGGTAAATGGTCCGAACAATCGGCTCCGCTGCGCTTGCGAGCGCCACCGCCGCGAGCGCCGACAGTGCCACGATAGAGCCGATGCTGCTGCTCATCCGCTCGTTTGCCTCATCGACGCGGCCCGCCGCAAGGTCGTTCGAGAGCGAGGGGAGGATGGCGAAGGAGACCGACTGTCCGATGAGCGATGCAGGTACCAGCATCAGCTTGCGTGCGTTGCTCAGGTGGGTGATGGCGCCCACGCCCAGCGTCGCGCCGAAGTAGCGTACCATCCACTCATCGACCGTCAGCAACGACACGCCGATGAGCAGCGGCGCGGTGGCCAGGAGGTAGCTCCGGAGCTCCGGGTCGGCGAGGTCGAGCCGCGGCCGGAACCTCACCCTCGACCAGGCGAAGGCCAGCGGCACCAGAAGGGCTCCGAGCGCCGCGCCGGCGAGAACGCCCCACGAGAAGCCCGCAACCCCCATCCATGGGGCAAGAAAGAGGCCTCCAGCGATGATGGCGAGGTTGTAGACCAGCGGCGTGAGCGAGGCTGCCGCGAAGCTGCCACGAACCGTCTCGGTCGCGGTCAGAAGTCCGCCGATGAAGAAGAAGAGCGGGCCCGGCAGAATGATGCGGGTCAGGGTCGAGGTCGTCGCCTGCTGTGCTGCCGAAAAGGAGGGATACATCACAGCGACGAGCTCGGGTGTGAACCAGAAGCAGAGGCCAATGGTCACCAGCAGCAGGCAGGCCGTCAGCGTCGCAATGTTGGAGAACAGCTTCCATCCATCGGCGCTCCGGCCCTCGCTGACCGCCTTCGAAAAGGCCGGAACAAACGAGATGGTGAAGGCGCCACCGGCGAGGAAGTAGCTCAGCAGGTCGGGTAGCCAGAAGGCTGCGAGGTAGGCGTCCGTGTCGGCAGAGGCGCCGAGCTTCCAGACCAGCAGGAGGTCGCGTAACTGGCCCAGAATCCGGCTCACAAGCGTCGATGCAGAGAGCAGCAACGCAGCGGAGATGAGGGCGCTGCGCGTGGACCGCTGCGTGCCGGTGGTCTGGGGTTGCGTTGACACGCTGTGGTCTGGAGGCAATAAGGCGGGCACGGCTTGGAACTTCCTCCGTTTGGCCTGTTATCTGAGCGAAAGCAAATCATGAGCGAGCACGAGGGAGTCTTAGAGTTGCGTCTTGCGGAGGGTGAAGAGGTGGCAGGTGCGGTGACCGCTGCGCTGCTCTCACTCGGCTGGCCAACGGGCTATGTGCGCGCCTCGGGCCGCTACGAACAGATCAGGCTCTCCGACGGGCGGAGCAGCAGCGCGACCGTCACGCTGGCCGACGACGAAGGCGGTCTGCTGATCTCGCTCGAAGGTGGCTGGGACGCGCGGAAGTCGGAGCGGCTGCGGCTCATGGCGACCGCCCTTGCGACACTCGGTGGACAGCCGACGCTCCGCGGAGGCCAGGTGCTCGGGCTCGTCGCCGCAGACATCACCGTCCTGCTGCAGCGTAGCGCTGCTTTCGGCGCCGCCGCCTCTGCTGGCCAGCCTGCCCGTACGGTCCAGGAGTTCGCTCCAACGCGGCCGGCCGCGCCTCCGCAAGTCATCTCCCGCTCCACCCCTGCTCCCGTCGCGCCCCCCCGCCCATCGACCTCGCAGGGCGGCTCCATGCGCGTGCAGCCCGCTGCACCTCTGAGCGGTCTCTCCTCGCCCCCGCCTTCGCCCGCGGCCGCGCTCGACTGGGGTGCGGTCACCGCCTTCTCCGCCAAAGTGCAGGCCGACATCGAGAACAGCGACGATGTGGATCTCGACCACCTCAAGCGCGGCGATGTGCTCCTGCATCCATCCCTCGGCCGCTGTCGGTTCCACGAGGCGCTGGGTGAGGACTCCGCCAAGGTGCTCCTCCCGAACCAGTCCATGCGCAAGCTCATGATGCGGGTCTTCCGCATCGTGCCCGCCGGACCGGACCGCGTCTTCAACCTCATCAAGAAGGACTGAGCCCTCCGCGGGACTCGGCGAAACGATGCACGAGCAGCCTCCCTTCTCAGCCTGGTTCCGCGCGCGGCTCGACGCACTCGCCTCCCACGAGCCCAAGCAGCTCCGAGACGAGGTCGTACCTCCACACTTCCGCCGCGCCGCCGTGCTTATGCCCTTCTGGTACGACGACGGGATCAAGACCCTCCTCACCGTGCGCACCGAGCAGGTCTCTTCCCACAAGGGCCAGATCTCCTTTCCTGGTGGACGCCTCGACCGCGACGACGAGGGCGCGCGCGAGGCAGCCCTCCGCGAACTCCACGAAGAGTGCGGCATCCCAGCCGAGGCCGTGCAGACGCTCGGCTGTTTGGACGAGGCGTGGAGCATCGGAGGCTACCGCGTTGTGCCGGTGGTCGGCTGGCTCGACGCGCCGCCCGTTCTTTCGCTCAGTGAGGCGGAGATTGCCCGCGTCATCGTGGCCGACGTGGAGCGGCTCATGCACCCCGATGCGCGGCGCCCGCAGGAGTTTGAGCGTGGCGGCCGCCGCATCACCATGCAGGCCTTCGACTACGAAGGCGACTTTGTATGGGGGCTCACAGGCGGCCTGCTCGCAGCCCTCTTTCGCTGGGCCGAGGAGGGCGTGATGGAGCTCGACGCCCATGGCGCGGAGGGGCTGCAAGGCTGGCTGTCGATGGAGCAGGGGCCGTGAGCCTCCAGAACCAACACAGGCTGCTCCTTGTCGTCGAAGATGAGCCTGCGGCAAGCGAGACCGTCGCGATCGCGCGGCTGCTTTTCGGGGCAGGGTTACGGGTAGGCATCCACGAAGCCTCTGGTGCCGCAAGGTGGTTCGGTGCTGCCGCGCTGGAGCAGCTGCTCGGCGAGGGACGGGTGTTCGAGAGGGTGGCTTCTTCGTGGCAGGCAGACGCGCTGGTGGTCCTCGGCGGGCCGGCGGTGCGGGCAGAGTGGCAGTCACGCCGCAGCGATTTGCCGCTCGTCGAGCCACCCGAAGCGAGCGCTCTGCCTGCCGCGCGCTGGCTCCTGCCATGTGTGCGCCGCACCCTCTCCGGAGGCCCATGGAGGTCGCGTCGCCTGCTGGTGACAGCGGGCCCCACCGTAGAGCACTTCGACGCAGTGCGCTTCCTGTCGAATCCCTCGAGCGGCAAGATGGGCTACGCGGTCGCAGAGGCTGCCTGGATCGCCGGTGCAGAGGTCACGTTGGTCTCCGGCCCGACGGCCCTCGATACCCCGTGGGGTGTGCGCCGGGTCGATGTGACAAGCGCCGAAGAGATGCGCGCAGCGGTCATGGCGGAGCGCCACGATGTGGTCTTCATGGCCGCAGCAGTTTCCGACTACCGGCCCTTGGAGCGCCGCGCGGGAAAGGTGAAGAAGGGGCTCGGGTCTTGGACGCTCGAGATGGAGCGCACGCCGGATATCCTCGCCGAACTCTCCGCCTCGACCTCCCGGCCCGAACTGCTGATTGGATTTGCCGCGGAGACGCACGACATTGAGCGATATGCCCGCGAGAAGCTCCATGCCAAGTCGCTCGACGGCATCGTCGCCAACGATGTAGGAGCGGGCGGCGCATTTGGCTCGGACAGCAACAGCGTGCAGTGCTACGATGGCGCTGGAGGCATGGCCTCCTTCGGGCCTGCCGCAAAGCAGGAGATCGCCGCGGCGATCGTGGCCTGGGCAGATGGCTGTTGGGCGAGGAAGCAATGAGCGGTGTGCAGTCGGACGAGATGCTGCTTCAGGAGCTAGCTGGCGACCTCGCCGCCTGGCTCCGTCGGCAGTCCGAGCTCGGCCTCACCACGCTGGCCCGTCGCGAAGCACCACGGCCGGCCGCAGCCCGCCCGTCGGCGCCCAGCGAGCGGCAGCAAGCCGCACCGCCCCAGAGCCAGCCGGCCCAGAGCCAGCCGCCGCTCGCAGCCTCATCACGCAGCCCGGCCCCGCCCGTCGCTTCCGCTGCCTCGTCCGCCACCTCGAACGAGGCTATCGGACGGCGCATGGAGGAGTTCGCCCAGTCGGTCAGTCAGACGCTCTCCTCCAATCGTGCGCCAGACGCTGCCCCGCAGCGGGCGACGACGCTCGCGGCACTCCGCGCGCAGCTCGGCGACTGCCATCGCTGCCCGCTCTGCGATGACCGGACAAACTTGGTCTTCGGCGAAGGCGCCGAGCATCCCCGCATCATGTTTGTCGGCGACATGCCGACCGCGGATGAAGACCGCACAGGCAGGCCGCTCGCCGGCGCCGAGGGCGAACTCCTGACCAAGATGCTGCAGGCCATGAAGCTGACGCCCGAGCAGGTCTATCTTACCTCGGTGGTCAAGTGCCGGAGCAACCCAGCGCGCCGCCCCCATCCCGAGGAGGTGAGGCGCTGCCGCCCCGTGCTCGCGGCGCAGATTCGTATCGCGCAGCCGGAGGTCATCGTCGTGCTTGGTGGCGCCGCGCTCGCTGCGCTCAAGCCCGATGAGACCCTCACCGCAGAAGACCGCGGCAAGTGGATGGAGTTGCACGGCGTACCCATGATGCCCACCTTCCACCCCACCTTGCTGCTCCAAAAACCCGAGTTGAAGAAGGCGGCGTGGCAGGACCTGCAGCAGGTCATGAAGCGGCTCGCGCTGAGCTGAAGGAGAAGAGGCGATGGCAGATCAGAACAGTGCAGGCCGTTGGGGAGAGTATCGGGTGCTTGCGCCCGAGGGCTCCCTGCCGCAGGGCGCGCAGATCCTCAACGCGGCCGGTTCCTGCCGTTCTGACGAGGTCGAGATTGCGGTCGAACTGCTGAACATCGACTCGGCCTCGTTCCACCAGATCATCGGTGCCGTCGGTCGCGATGCCGCTGCGGTCGCCACCCACATCGCCTCCATTGTCGCGGCGCGCGGAAAGATGCAGAACCCTGTCACCGGTTCTGGTGGCATGTTGCTGGGCAGGGTCGTGGCCCTCGGCGAGGAGTACGTTGGCCCGGTGCCGCTCCGTGTTGGCGATCGGATCGCCACCCTCGTCTCGCTCACCCTCACGCCGCTCCGCCTCGATGCCATCCACGAGGTGCGCCTCGGCTCCGAGCAGGTCGTCGTGGAGGGTCGCGCCTTCCTCCCCGCCTCAGCACCGCTGGTCGTCATGCCGGCCGACCTCCCCGAGGTGCTCGCGCTCTCGGTCCTCGATGTCTGCGGCGCGCCAGCACAGACCGCACGTCTGGTCCGCGAAGGCATGCGCGTCGCCATCCTCGGCGCAGGCAAGAGCGGCACACTTTGCATGGCGCAGGCACGCCTCGCGCTCGGCCAGACAGGTCGGCTCGTCGCGGTGGATCGGTCGGTCGAGGTGCTCAGCGAAGCGCTTGCAGAGGGCATCATCGACGCCGGTGATGCTGTCGATGCCAAGGATGCACTCGGCACGGCGAAGCGCATCACGGAGTTGCTTGGCGGAGAGGCCGATGTGGTCATCAACACCGCCAATGTGGATGCGACCGAGATGGCAGCCATCCTCTCTGTGCGAGAGGGCGGGACGGTCTACTTCTTCAACATGGCCACCAGCTTCGCCCGTGCTGCGCTAGGCGCCGAGGGCGTGGGCAAAGATGCAAACCTCATGGTCGGAAACGGCTATGCCGTCGGCCATGCGGAGCTGGCGCTCGACCTGGTCCGCTCCTCCCCCTTCGTGCGCCGGAAGTTCGAGCGTGCGCTGAGCTCCAACCCGTGATTTGGCCCGCGACAGCGGCGCAGATTGCTGCCTGGACTGGCGGTGAACTGGTCGGCGACAGTGAGAGACGCTGCGAACGCGCCATCATCGACACGCGGCGCGGCGTGCGTGAGGGAGATCTCTTTGTCGCGCTCCAGGCGCAGAGAGACGGCGACGCCTTTGTCCGCACCGCGCTCGACGTGGGCGCTGCCGTCGCGCTCTGCAGCAAGCTCCCGGCTGTGCACCGTGCCAACGACGTCTTCGTGGTCGTCGCAGACACCACCGCGGCGGTTCAGGCACTCGCGACCATCGCACGGAGTCGATTCACCGGCCCGGTCGTCGCGATCACCGGTAGCAACGGCAAGACCACCACCAAAGAGATGCTGGTCTGTGCGCTCTCCGACGCCCTGCGCGTGACTGGCACGCCGCTCGGCTACAACTCGCAGGTCGGCGTCGCCCAGTCGCTGCTCGGTCTCGACCCGGGCGCCGATGTCGCGATCATCGAATGCGGCATCTCGCAGCCCGGCGAGATGAAGCGGCTGCAGCGGATGGTGCGGCCGACGATGGGCATTTGGACCAATGTTGGCTCCGCTCACCTCGAGGGCCTCGGAAGTCGCGAGGGCATCGCGGAAGAGAAGGTGAAGCTGTTCTCCGAGATGGTCGAGGGCCAGGAGCTCTTCGTGCCTCAGGCAGAGTCGCTCGCGCTGCTCTCGGCAGCTGCGCTTGCCTGCGAAGTCGTAGAGGTCGAACCGGCCCGCGCAACACAGCTCCTGACCGCAAGCTGGGCCTCCAACTGGGTCCTCCGAACCGACGCAGCGCTGGCGGTTGCCTGTGCGCTTGCGCTGGGTGTCTCGCAGGAGGAGGCAACGCTCGGACTGTCGCGCTGGCAGCCTTCGCCGGGCCGTCTTGAGTGGAGCT
The DNA here is from genome assembly GCA_903873545.1 of uncultured delta proteobacterium. Classification (GTDB taxonomy): domain Bacteria; phylum Myxococcota_A; class Bradymonadia; order REDH01; family REDH01; genus CAIWGR01. Next base: position 1,070 of record CAIQPA010000475.1, on the reverse strand, counting down.
CCACCACCCGCGGACTGGTGGTCATCAACGACGCCTACACCGCAGATCCCGAGAGCGTCGCCGCAGCGCTCCGCTTCCTGCAGCAGGAGCGTACCGCCGGCCGCTCCATCGCGGTGCTCGGCGGCATGGCGCAGCTCGGAAAGGCCTCTCTCCGTGCCCACCGCGAGGTGGGGGCGCTGGTCGCTCGGCTTGGCGTAGATAGGCTCATCGGCGTAGGTGAGGGCGGAGCAGAGATTGTTGCGGCTGCCCTGGAAGCGGGCATGGCAGCGACCGCCGTTGCGACGACCGCGGATGCCGCATCGGCTGCCAAGCTGCTCGAACACTGGGCACAGCCCGGAGACAGGGTCCTGCTTAAGGGGAGCCGGCCGGCACGCCTTGAGACGGTCGCTGCCGAGCTCCTCGATGCTGTCTCCAGCACCCTGCTGCATGTCGATATCGACGCCATTGTGGAGAACTACCGACGGCTCCGTGTTGCCGCCGGCGGCGTCTCCGTGATGCCGGTCGTGAAGTCGTATGGCTACGGTGTCGACTCCGTCCGCATCGCGCAGGCGCTGGAGCGGGTCGGCGCCAGCTGCTTCTGCGTCGCCTTCCCCGACGAAGGGATCGCGCTCCGTGCCCGTGGCATCAACGCCGCCATTCTGGTCCAGAATGTACTCCCGCACGAGATGGGCAAACTCCTGCGCGAGAACCTCAGCGCCGAGCTCGGCACCATGACAACGATGCGGGAACTCGAGGCCGCGGCGGCGCAGCAGCAGACCGTTGCCCGCGTCCACATCAAGTTTGACACCGGCATGGGGCGCGTCGGATTTCTGCCTGCCGAACTCGAACAGGTGCTCGCCTTTGTGCTGCAGAGCAGAGCCCTCGAAGTGGTCGGGCTCATGACCCATCTCGCCTCTGCAGACGAACCGGCGCGCGATATCGAGACGCGCGCCCAGATCGCAGCCTTCGAGCGCATCGTCACCGCCTTCGCCGAGGCCGGCATCACGCCACGCTGGGTGCATGCCGCCAACACCGCCGGCGCGGTTCGTTTCCCCGCATCGCGCTACTCCGGCATCCGAGCCGGCATCGGG
>CAIQPA010000474.1 GCA_903873545.1 uncultured delta proteobacterium | reverse complement strand
CGTCTCGGCCCTGCTCGCTCCCCGCATTGCCCGCATCCGGCGCAAGATGGAGGCCAATCGCGACATCGACACCTTCCTCGCCGCCGTGCTCAACAGCGTTGTCGACGGCCTCGGCAACTGGGTGGCCGACGACGACGCGCCGCCCGAGTCGCGCATGGAGCGCCGCCAGCGGGCCCTCGACGCTCGCGCCAAGTATCTGGTCAATGTGGTCTCGGACCATGCCGGAGCGAAGCACGGGCCGCTCCTCTTTGAGCGCCACCCCACCTTCGGCAACCTGCTCGGGCGCATTGAGCGGCGGGTCAACTTTGGTGCCGTCGAGACCGACCACACGCTCATCCGTGGCGGCAGCCTGCTCGCAGCCAGCGGCGGCATCCTCATCGCCGAGGCCCGCGAGGTTGCCACTTCGCCCCATGTCTGGCCGGCGCTCAAGCGGGCCCTTCGCGAACAGCTCTGCGTCATCGAAGACCCCGACGACTCGCAGCCCGGCTTTGCCGCCGCCAGCATCCGGCCGCAGCCCATCCCCATCCGCATCAAGATGGTTCTCATCGGCTCCATGGAGGAGTATCACCTGCTACGCGAGCTCGATGAGGACTTCGGCAAGCTCTTCAAGATCCGCGCCGACTTTGAAGACACCACCGAGCTCTCCGACCGTCGCATGCAGGAGGTGGCCGCCTACATGGCGCAGGCGGTGAAGACCAACGGCCTGCTCCCCGTCGCGGCCTCCGGCGTGGTCGCGGCGCTGCAGTGGTCGGCCCGTCTCGCTGGCCGCCAAGACCTGCTCTCGCTCGAGCTCGGCGCACTCGGCGACCTGCTCGTCGAGTCCGACGTCTATGCCCGCGCCCGCAACGCCAAGACCATCGACCGCCGGGACATCGCGGAGGCCGAGGCGGCGCGGCGCGAACGGGACGGCATGTTCCGCGACTCCATGATGCGCGAGTTCGCACGCAAGCGGCTCATTGTCGCGCTGAGCGGGAGCAGGGTCGGACAGGTCAACGGCCTCGCGGTCGTCAGCCTCGGAGACCTCGGCTTCGGCTTTCCGTCACGCATCACCGCGCGCACCTTTGTCGGCTCGTCGGGCCTGGTGAACATCGAGCGGGAGTCCGACCTCTCGGGCGAGATCCACTCCAAGGCGGTGCTCATCCTGAGCGGCTACCTCGGCGGCATGTATGCGCGCACCCAGCCGCTCGCCCTCTCCGCAAGCGTCACCTTCGAGCAGTCCTACGCGCTCGTCGAGGGCGACAGCGCCTCGCTCGCCGAGCTCATCGCGCTGCTCTCGAGCGTGACAAACCTACCGGTGCGGCAGGACATCGCCATCACCGGTTCCATGAGCCAGTTCGGCGAGGTGCAGCCCATCGGCTCGGTCAACGAGAAGATAGAGGGCTTCTTCGATGTCTGCTCGCAGGGCGGGCTGACGGGCACCCAGGGTGTCGCCATCCCGGCGCAGAATGTGGACGAGCTGCTCCTGCGCGAAGACATCTGCGCGGCGATGCGGGCCAAGAAGTTCTTCGTCTGGCCGATGACCACCGTGGACGAGGCGCTCGAGCTGCTGCTCGATACGTCG
>CAIQPA010000473.1 GCA_903873545.1 uncultured delta proteobacterium | reverse complement strand
GAGAAGGAGCCGAGGCCGCTCGAGGCGCCCGGGATGCTATCGCCGTTCTGCACCGCGTAGCCCGTCGAGGGGACCAGCGTGGTGATCTGGGCGTAGGCGTTGTTCTTGGCTGCGGTGTAGAACGAGCGGATCGTCACATCGCCGCAGAAGAGCGGGCTTGCTGCGTAACCCGTGCAGGCCGCATCCAGACCCGTGGCGGAGGTAACAAGCTCAAGCGAGTCGGCAGGACCGCTACCAGGCGTGCCATCCTGGACAATCGAAAGCGCGCAGAGGCCCTGCTGCAAGCGGCGCAGCTCCGGCGAGGTCACCTCGTCGCCCTCCAGCATCTCGAACTTCATGCTCCCGGCCGCCACATCGACCACGCCACGGAACTCGGCCAGCGTCAGCTGCCCTTCCGAGGAGCTCGCGCCCGCTACGCCTGCATCGGCAACGGAGAGGCCGCCATCGGGCAGCGCAAGGCCGCCATCAGGGATCGCCACACCCGCGTCTGCCACAGCCACCTGTTCGGGCGACGAGTCACATGCAGCCGCCAATCCGGCGACGGTGATACAGAGCAGCGCGCTTCTTCCTCGAACAACGAATCGGTGCAGCATGAACATCCCTGAGAGAGTTGTGCGGCCGCGGTAGGCGGACACACGTATTGAGTGTTGTCGGCCAGTTAGGAGAGCATCGCGACGAACGCGTGCATTCAGCGAGACTGTTTCGATACGTCTCTGTGACGATTTGGTGGTGCGTCAGTTCGGTCAGGGCCGAGCGCTGATGCCACGGTCACGGAGCGTCAACGCGAGCCTGATTCGGCTCCCCTCCGTTGCGGAGCCAGCGCCCGGAACCGAGGCGGCCGCCTCATCGCTCGATAGCTGCTCGAACCAGAGCGTCGCGGTGGGCATCAGCAGGCCGCCTTCGCCCTGCCACCGAACCCCGCCTCCGAAGCGGGTGATCTGGGCCGACACCGCTTCGTCCGGCGCATACTGCTCGTGAAGCGCGAGCACCGAGAGGCCCCAAAAGATCTGCGCACTCTCTGCGGTCGTCCGGAGCCACGAGGAGGAGCCCGCGGCGCGCGCCACACTCCCCTCCGCGACACCGTAGCGAACACGGAGCTCTCCCACAGCGTGCCCGACCGAGAGGAGCCCCTCTGTCCGGGTCACCTCCTGTTCGCCAACGCCGAGGCTCCCCTGCTCACGGTAGCCTTCCAGCCGCGGCACCAGACCCCAGAAGCCCTCTGTTCCACCCGGCGTCAGCGCCAGCGCAGCGGTCAGGTTCTTGCCACCGTTTCGCTCCACATCGCGCGACCCTTCGCCGTTGTGCACCGCGACCGTCGCCTCGGCGATACCAGCCCACCCCACGCTCACCTCGGCGCCGAGGTCGGCAACATCATCACCCATGAACCGCTGTGCGGGGCTGCCCTCGATGTAGGCAAGCGGATCGCCGCCATGCAGCCGGGTGGAGGCACGCAGGAGGAGGCCGCCTGTACCCGTCACCTGCCAGTCCTCCGCAAAGCGCTCCGTGACGCCGAGTGCGATCTCGCGGGGCCGGAGAATGTAGGAGTTGCCGGCAACACCCATCAGGCTGCCCGGCTCCGCGGAGCGCACCCACTCGCCAATTGCGGTCGCCCTCCACCCGGCGTCTGACCAGGTCGCGCCGAACTCGCTCCGGGCGAGCGTGAAGGCGTTTCGGTCTTCGCTCCCCGTCCGGTCGTCGTCATAGATGACGGTGGTTCGCAGGTGGGGCGTCGTCGTGAGCCCTTCGGCTTCGGCAACGGCCGGCATGAACAGACCAAGCGCCAGCAGCGCAGCCCAACCTCTTCTCATCTGGCCCTCCAAGGGTCGACACAGGAGGAGGCGCGCCCCTCTTCACGGAACCGGCGAAAATCATCGTAGGTGCGGCGGCCCATCTCTGAAGCGACCTCCTGCACCTGCGCCACAAAGGCCTGGCGGTCACCCGCGAGGGCGCGTTGAAGCGCGGGGAGCGAGCTGCCTCCCGTGCGGAGCGGTGCCCGCAGGTGGCTCAAGGCCAGCAGCTGCCCCGCAATCCGGGCCAGCCGTTCGGCGTTGGGGGCGAGCGCAGCAGCACCCTGCAGCGCCTCCTGCACATCGGCGTGGTCCAGCCCCGCCTGGTAGTCGGTGTAGTGGCGCAGGCGGAAGGCCATCTGCCCATCGCGCCAGGAGCCGAGCCAGCCGTCGGTCAGCGGCGCGCCCTGCAGCGCCAACTGAGCCGCGACCACCCGCGCTCCCTGCTCAGAGGCCACCCAGTCGTCGCCGTGACGCGGGTCGAGCCAGAGTGGCCGATCGAGCAGCTCTTTGACCTCCAGAATGAGGTCGTCTTCGCGACCCGTCGTCTCGCCGTCGAGCAGCAGGTAGAACCGGAGGTTTGGCATGCTCGCCACACCAGCGCCCTGGCGGCGCGCAACGCCGAGGAGTGCGCCGGTGCGGGTGGGATCGGAGGCAGAGAGATCCGCATAAAGCCGCTCGGCCAACGCGAGCTCGTCATCGGTGGGAACGAGGAGCAGGTCGGAACCTTTGGGCTGCCGCTCGGGGTAGGCGGCATAGCGGAACTTGCGCGTGTCGCCGCTCACGATGGTCTCGTCCGCAAGCTCGTCCCGCTCCGCCCCCTTCCTCTCAGCCTTGGCGAAGAGTGCCCCCAGGATCGCGCCGCCACGACCGTTGTCGACCACCGTGGGGAGCGGCGAGGCAGCATCTGCCTCCAGCACCGCATCGATGTAGCCCTCTGCGACCCAGCCAGCCCAGGCGCGGCCCGTGGCTGGGTCTGCGGCGTCGAGGCCGGCGCGGTCGAGCATCACGAAGCTGGTCGCCAGCCGCCAGACCTCGAGCCAGAAGGCGCCGAAACCGGCAGCATCAAAGTCGTTGTACTCTGCCCGGAGCGACCCAGCCTCGTCGAGATAGGTGCCGATGTTTTCGATGTGGGCATCGCCGACCAGCTGCACATCGGAAGCAGCAGCCTCTGATCCACCGGCAAAGCTCCAGCCGTTGGAGGGCCAGACCACCTCGCGGTAGAAGAGCCCTGCGGTGCCGCGGAACCAGAGGTAGGGGTCCTCCGTCATCGCCTGCAGTTTCGCCTCCACCCGCTCGGCGTCGCGGCCAAGCATGAGCTCGTTGTCTTCCGACAGTGCGTTGCAGACCCAGGCTTCGCGCGCGTCGGGGAGCTCACCACACGAGGCGAAGCCAAAGGCGAGAAGGAGGGCTGTGGAGATGGAGGTGCGACGCTTCATGCCGGCGACCGAATACCATCTGTGTGACATCATAGGCTCTGCCGCGTGACGATTTCGAACCAATGGTGCGGGTCGAACTTGCCCCTCGCCCCGCCACCCCCTACCCGCGACCGCATGGCTCTTACTCTCTATGCCGCCGGATACTCGCCCTGGTCCGAGAAG
>CAIQPA010000472.1 GCA_903873545.1 uncultured delta proteobacterium | reverse complement strand
GAGCCCCTTCGAGATCCGGTGCCACGCTGCGACGATGGTGGGGAAGCGGGCAATCAGCTCCAGCGCCCGATCAAAGTTGGCCTGGTTCCGGCCGCTCGCAACAGGCGACAGCGAGCCGTGTGCCGCGATCGCCGTCTGAATCGCGATCATCGGGTGGGTGCTCTTGGGAAGCGAGGACAGAACGCCCACAATCGAAGCGTCGATGGTCCGCTTGCTCTTCAGAATGTTCTCAAATCCCTCGAGATCCGCTGCCGTCGGCAGCGAACCGTAAAGCAGCAGCCAGGCCACCTCAGCGAAGGTCGAGTTATCCGCAAGGTCTTCGATGGTGTAGCCGCGATAGCTCAGAAGACCCAGATCGCCGTCGATGTCGCAAATCTTCGACTCAGCAGCAATCACACCGTCCAGACCCTTGCTGTATTCCACTGCGCTCATGGCTCTCCTTCGTTGATTTCAACTGCGACATCTCCCGTCGCGCCGATGTCGTTCCGCGGGTGCGAAGACCCTAGACCCTCAGGGGCCCGCCGTCTAGCGGTTGGAGGCGAACGATGAGGCGAGGGACCAAGGACCGACAAGGCCGAAGCCCTGCCACACCCGCGGAGCGACACCCCTTCGATGCGCCGATGCCGCGGGAGGTGCGCCGTCTATTTCGAGGCCCCGAGCTTGGCGATGTTCTTGGCGGTCTCTTCCACCAGCGTCCGACGCGTCTGCTCCAGCCCCTTGAAACTCTCCGCAATCTCTTCGAGCAACAGGTCGATCGTGGCCCACTCCTTCTCGAAGGCCTCGTAGTCCGACTCCGCCTGCTTCAGCGCCTTGCCGTCGTCCTCGACCCGCGCGTTGCGAAGCCGCTCATCCGCAGTCGCCTTCAGCTTGTCTAACTCACCCTCGGCAAGCTCCCGGCGCTTGCCCAGCTGCGCGAGCTGAGACTTTGCCGCATCCTGAAGGTTGGCCCGCTGCGCATCAGCCTCGAGCGCCCGACCAATCACAAACTCGCGGATCTCCGGCGTGACAACCTCGGCGTAACTCTCCAGCGCGAGCAGGTTGGAGGCGCGGCAGGGCTTCACACGGCCTAGCGGAAGCCGGTCTGTCAACGGGTTCGTCTCGCTTCCGCGAAGGGCTGTCACCTTCGCGACCGGCGCGTCAGGGTTGCTCCCAGGCACCATCTCCACCTTCGCCGTGAAGCAGGCTGTCATCACATTCCGCAGCAGCTCCGCGTCAAAGTCCGACGCCACGATCCCTTCGGGAAGTTCAGCAAACGAGGTGCTCGTCATCGACGCATCGTTGAGCGTCCTGTTGGTCCGCGTGTAGATCGCGGCCACATCGTTGTTCAGCGCCCGAACCTCATCGAGCGGCACCTTGGTGTTCAGCGGTGCCCCGCACCCGCTCGCCCAGAGCGTCGCCACCATTGAGAGACCGACCAACCGCTTCCACATGTCACACTCCACAGAGCCCAGCCGCGTACATCTGTCACGCACCCGCTTTCTACGGCGCAGCGCGTCGCCGCGTCAACATCCTTGCACGATTCTGACCGCGACTCGCCCTGCCACAGGTTGCCCGTCCAAACCCAATTCGGTAGTCCCTCACCTGTGACTCCTGCCCCCTCCCAAGGTGCCCCTCCATGCCCGCGCCCGTAACCCTCCGAACGCTCCAGAACCGCTACGAGAAGCAGGAGCCCATCACCGTCATCACCGCCTATGACGCCACCTTTGCTCGCCTCGTCGACGAGGTCGGCATCGACGCAATCCTCGTCGGCGACTCGCTTGGAAATGTCATCCAAGGATTCCGCACTACCATCCCCGTCACCCTCGACGAGATGGTCTATCACACCGCCGCTGTCGTCCGCGCCACCAGGCGGGCCCACGTCATCGCAGACATGCCCTTCGGCTCCTACGGTGCCAGCGTCGAAGACTCCGTCCGCTCCGCCGCCCGCCTCCTCAAAGAGGCCGGCGCCCACGCCGTCAAACTTGAGGGCGGCGCAGCCTTCGTCCCCGACATCCGCCGCATGGTCGACATCGGCATCCCTGTCATGGGACACCTCGGCCTCACCCCGCAATCCGTCCACAAACTCGGCGGCTACTCCGTCCAGGGCCGCGGCGATGCGGGCCCCCAGCTCCTCCAAGACGCCCTCGCCCTCCAAGAGGCAGGCGTCTACGCCATCGTCCTCGAGATGGTCCCCGCCGATCTCGCCATCGAAGTCACCCAGGCCCTCCGTATCCCCACCATCGGCATCGGCGCCGGCAACGGCACCAGCGGCCAGGTCCTCGTCGGCTACGACATGCTCGGCCTCAACGACGGATTCTCGCCCAAGTTCCTAAAGCGCTACGCCAACCTCGCCGACACTGTCCGCGAAGCCACCGCCACCTACATTTCCGAGGTCGGCGACCGCTCCTTCCCTGGCCCTGAACACTCCTTCAAGCGCTGAGCTCCATGCGTATCGTCGCCACCACCGAAGAGCTCCGCGAGGCCATCCGAGCATCAGCTGCCTCAAGCGTCGGATTCGTACCGACCATGGGCTACCTCCACAGCGGACACACAACCCTCTTCGACCGCGCCGGCAAGGAGAACGACCTCGTCGTCGCCTCCATCTTCGTCAACCCGACCCAGTTCGGCCCGGGTGAGGACTTCGAGGTCTACCCACGAGACCCCGACGGCGACGCAGCCAAGTGCCGCGCTCACGGCGTCGACCTCCTCTTCATGCCCTCCGTCGCGGAGGTCTACCCCGACGGCCATGCCACAACGGTCACCGTCGACCACCTCACCACCGAACTCTGCGGTCGCTTCCGTCCCGGCCACTTCGCCGGCGTCGCAACCGTCGTCGCAAAGCTCTTCTGCATGGTCGGATCCCAGCGCGCCTACTTCGGCGAAAAGGACTTCCAGCAGCTCGCCGTCATCCGCCGCATGGCCCGCGATCTCAACATCCCCACCCGCGTCATCGGCGTGCCGACCGTCCGCGAAGAGGACGGCCTCGCCCGCTCCTCCCGCAACGTCTATCTCTCGGTCGAGGAGCGCGCCGTCGCCCTCTCGCTCGCCACCGCCCTCCGCGCCACCCGCGCCGCCTACCGGGCCGGCGAGCGCTCCGCCTCCGCGCTCGGCGACCTCCTCGCGGCTGAGCTCACCCGTCACCCCACGGTCGCCCTGCAGTATGCCGAGCTCGCAGACCCCGACAGCCTCACGCTGCTCCGCGGAACCACCCTCGAGGCTGGCCAAGGCGCACGCGCCATCATCGCGCTCCAGCTCGGCCGCACCCGCCT
>CAIQPA010000471.1 GCA_903873545.1 uncultured delta proteobacterium | reverse complement strand
GAGCTCCCCCTCTTCCTGCGGCGCGCCTCCGGAGAGGGTTTCCGCGGGCTGAACTTCACAGCTCCCTACAAGACGGTTGCCTGCACGGCCGCGAAAGTAGGCTCCCCCGTGGTTCAGGCAACGGGTGCCGCAAACACCTGGCGCATCGGTCCGCGCGGAGCAGAGGCATTCAACACCGACACCGACGGCATCTGGGCCATGCTGACGGCCTGCGCTCCGCTGTCCGCCGGGCAGCGGGTGGTGTTGCTAGGGGCAGGCGGCGCGGCGCGCGCGGCGGCCCTCGTGCTAGGCCAGTGGGCAGATGCCGTCCTCGTTATCAATCGCACGCCGGCGCACGCGCGGGCACTCTGTGCCTCTCAAATGCTGCACGCCGAGAACAGGGCCCGATGGCAGGTGCTGCAGCTCCAACATCCGGGTGATTTGGCTGCCCTGCAGGAGGCCTTCGCGGACACTGCGCTGGTCATCGACGCCGTCGGGAATCGAACGGCTGCGCGAGTCACTGGCCACGAGTCGCGTCTGCCATGGCGCGCGCTCGATCACCGCGCTGAACTCTTCGACCTCAGCTACGGGAGCGCACCTTCGCCGCTGAGCCTCTGGACAGGGCGTGCTGCATTTGATGGCGCAACCATGCTCCTGCATCAGGGAGCGGCCTCCTTCGAACTTTGGACGGGTCGCGAGGCACCACTCGAGGTCATGCGCGATGCCCTCGCGGCCCGGCTTGGCCGCCCTGCCTCCTCCATCCCCATGGTTCCCAGCGCGCTGGGACGCTTTGAACATGCCGGCTCTCGCGGATAATGTCTCCGCCCGCAGCTCCTGCTAGGTGAGCTGCACTGCACCCCTCCACGGTCGAAATGTCGTCGCAAACTGCCCAACTCGTTGTCGTTGTGACCGCTCGTCCTGGAGATGAGGCCGTTGCGCTGCCCGCCCGGTTGAGCGAGATCACAGGCCGCAGCCGGACGCAGCTCGCCATCGAACTGCAGCGCGGCGAGGTGGAGGTGCTCCGGACCGAGGACCGAGGCGAAGTCTCCCGCATCGTCGAACAGCTCGCGGCCGTGGGACTGCTCGCGGTCGTGCGCGAAGCCGCGCCGACGGACCCACGAAATGCTACGCCGGCCGCGGGAGAGGGGTGGGGCAGAGTGCTTGGCTCCTTCGATGCAAAGGTCGCAGTCGCACCCTCGCGCCTGCCCGATCGCCTCGCGGCGGGCCGACCAGCAGAGGCCGATGGCTGGCAGCCGGCAGAACCGCCGCCGCTGCGATTAAGTGACTCCGCAGCGTCGCATCGCGACGGAGCGGGCGAAGGGCGAGGCGGGCGCGCACCGAGCGTCCGTTCTGCCTCTGCCAACGAGGTTGCGCTCGATCTCATGAGCGAGGCCGCAGGGTCAAAGATGGCTCCGCTCCAAGGTGCGCGTCGCGGCGCGAACAGGTCTGCGCCGGCGCCCAAACGGCCGTCGGCGCGCGCGGTCCTGATTGCGCTGACCCTGCTGTTCGCCGCAGGCCTGGGCTTCGCGCTCTACCAACGGATGCATCGAGCGCTGGCGCCTGTCGTTGCGCCAGCAGGAGGCATTGCGCCTAGCGTTGCCCCCACGGCGCCCGCGCTCGATCCAACCACCGCTGCCGCGCAGCCGCCAACCGAAGAGCAGGTCCGGCTGCTCGTGGACCGCGCACGGGAGGCTTGCCGCGCTGCAGACTTCGAACGCTGCAAAGAGCTTGCCGATCAGGCGCTCGATCTCGACGAGACCAACCGCGCCGCGCAGGCGGCTCATATCCAGGCGGTAACTGCCATCAGCGCGCGGGCCGGTCGACCTGCGCAGAACCCGACTCTCCCATCAGGGCCACCATGATTGTCTCACTTCGAGCAGCCATCTCGCTGCTGCTTCTCTGTGTCGTCGCGCTGATGCCCCATCGTGGCCACGCCGAGGCGGAGCCCGTTCGAGGGTGGGTCGAGGCAGGCTCCGTGCCGCTTGTCGCCACCGACCTTGCGCCGTGGAGCGGCGAAGGTACCTCCTTCGAGTCCTACGACTTCTGGGTCTGGCTCGACGACGGCCGCTACATGAAACTGCAGTTTGTCGTCACCTCGATGCGGGCCGGCTTCTTCAAGATTGAGCGCCAGGGCAGCGTGAAGGCCGTGGTTGCCTCCATCGGCCAAACCACCACGGACGATACCAGAGATGGGGTGTTTCGGGCCCGCCGAGGCTTCTCAGGGCAGGATGGCGAGTGGAGTTCTAGCGACGATGCTTTCAACCTCGTCTTCGACGACTGCTACCTGCGCGGCGATGGCCGAACCTTTCATCTCGCGCTTCTCGATGACCGGGTAAAGACCGAACTCGACCTCACGCTGGACCGGCCGCTCTGGCAGGCCGGAGACGGCGTTACGCGCTTTGGCTGGGATGGCGACACGACCATGACAGAGCACATCCTGCCCCGCTTCTCGGTGACAGGTCGCCTCAGCACGCGGCAGAGCAAGAAGGACCCGGAACAGTGGCAGGCCATCGCCGGGCGGGGTTATGCAGAGCACCGCCGGACTTCCTCCTTTCCCTCCTCCATCGGCGAGCGATGGACTGGCTTTCGCGCCCTTAGAGATGACGGTCTCACCATTACGATGAACCATCTCCAGACCCCTGACACCTACGGCCACGCCACGGTGGGCTGGCTCACTGTCAGCCTCGGCAACGAAATCCTCTTTGCGTCCCGCGACCTTGTCCTCAAGCCTCTGGAGGTACGCAACCAGGCCATCGAACCCTCCAACTACCCAGTGATCTTCGGCTACCGCGTGAAGGCGCGAAGCGGAGCCGATGAGGTCGAATTGACCGTCACCGACGGACACATCGAACTCCGTGAGAACCCGCTCGCTTCAGTAAGCCCGGTGCTCCGCGCTGTACTTGCGAGCGCGTTGGCGCCCATGGATTACGAACTCTCCAACCGGTACGAAGCCACCCTACGCATCGGCGGTGCCGTCGCGGCGGTTGCGGGCACGGGTTGGACAACGCTCAGCTATCCCAAGTAGCTCGCTAGCCGTCGACGCTGCCTGCGCCGATTGCCCGGAAGATGGCGTGCACCAGCCCCTCCTCCCAGGGGTTGATGGCCCCGCCCAAGGCGCTGATGGCGCCCGCTCCAATCAGCAGGCCGAGCAGGACAGGGCGTCGAAGCAGCGGCCCCTCTCGGTCGAGCACGCGGGCCGCAGCAAGAAACATCATGGGTTGTAGCAGGATGAACCAGCGAAAACCGACACACCGGCCCCCGTAGTTGTTGGTTCGATAGAGATAGAATCCCACCATTGCGACGAGGATGAACCAGCCCGCATACCAGGCAGCGCGCTCCCGCTCCTCCGCGGGTCGTGCCGTGAACCAGGCGAGTGACAGCGCAAGCCATGGCGTGAGGCTGAACAGACCGTGATGCCCGAACAGGGAGTGAAAGGCATAGACGGGGAGGGGCTCGTTGAGCGCGTCAAACTCGACGGGGTTCTTCCAGTAGGAGCCGGGGTACTTCCACGCGGGATCCTGAAACTGAATCGGCACCGGGGAGCCAGACTGGCTCCAGTGAATCGCGACCTGCACCAGTGGCAGCGAGGCCAAGAGAAGGCCAAGCCAGCCTAGGCGTAGCCACGCACGGTCTCGAGCGATCGCCGGCAGAAGCAGGGCGGCAGATGCGGCTACGACCGCTCCGCTCGTCAGTTCGCAGGCAATCGCGAAGCTGCCTGCAAGCGCCCCGAGTGCGAGCCGCGAGCCCGAGAGTGCCTCGCCGCGAAAGGCCGGGAACCAGCGCTCCCACATCGCAAACACAAGGACGAAGCCGATCACATGGTTGTTGAAGGTCGCCCCGTAGGCGGTCGCCAACGAACTGAGGGTAATGGCCACCATGGAGACCGTTCGGACCTGCCACGAACCCACCGTCAGACGAAGCAGCCGGTGGAAGAGGAGCACCCCCAAGAGCCAAGGGAGCGTGCCGAGCAGGATGCCGAACAGCGAGCCGAGCTGGAAGAGGTGGGTGTCGAAGGTCCAACCGGTCAACGGCTTGATGATCGCGTAGAGCACCGCGCCGACGAAGTTGAGCACGGGCGGCTTGCTGCTGTAGAAATGGCCGTTGAGGAAGACCTTGTCGATGGTCATCGAGCCAAGCGACACACCGTCGATCGCCCATGTTTTTTGCTCTACCAGCGCCTGAATGGCTGCCAAACGGCTCGCTGGGTTGACGGGCATATGTGGCTGAATTGCGCATAACAACAGCCAGCCTGTCACCACGGCGAGCGTGAGGCGGGAGATGATGCGCTCGGTTGGGTGCAGGGGCTTCAGGTCGGGCATGATGAGCGCGCGACTACGGGGCAACGCCTCTTCGTGCAAGCCAAAGGTGGGGCAGGCTATCGAACCGGGCGAGGCATTGGTTGTGATTCGCACCAGTGGAAGAAGTCGCGGAAACTTCCGGGAAGCTGCACACCCTCAATCTCCAGCCGCGCGCCGCCGCCGCCCACCGCGATCTGGTTCCGTGAGGCAAGGTGGCGGCGGAGCTCCTTGAGCTGCTCGAGCACAAGCGGACGCGGCGTCGTCGCAGAGACACTGATGAAGACCGAGGCATCGGCCTGACGCGCCGCCCGCGCAATCTCCACCACGGGTGTGTCGAGCCCGAGGTAGGCAATCTTGCAGCCTGCGGCGGCAGCCGTCACCGCAGCCATGTGGAGACCGATGGCGTGATGCTCCATCGGCATGGTTGCGCCAATCAGTACCGGTCCCGTCGCTGTATCTGAAAGCGGACGCCAAATGGTCCCGAGGAAGTCGATGACTCGGTCCGAGGCGAAATGCTCGTGCGGTATGCCGATCTCATCGCGTATCCAGGCCTCGCCGATGGCAACGATGAAGGGATGAATACGGCGCTCGAGGAAGTCGAAGAGACCGAGCCTGTGCCATTCAGTCTCAAAACCCTGAGCCAACGTCGCAGCGTCAAAGAGGGATGCAGCCCGAAGCCACCGCGAGACCATCTCATCGGTCTCTGCGTCAGACTCACCGCAGGGGGCAGCGTCGCAGACCACGGTAGGCAGCGGCCTACCCACCTTTGCCGGGGCTGCAGCACCGCTCGCTGCGACGATTTGCTCGAAGGCTTGCGCGGGCCGCTGACCCTGGTCAATCGAACGTTTCGCCTCCAGAAGCAGTTCCACGGTCGCCGGCTGGTAGAGGCGCTGACCTCCTGCCGTGCGCGTAGCGACTGGAAAGCCGTAACGACGTTCCCAGGTCCGGAGCGTCTCGACAGGGACGTCGCAGGCCTTGGAGACGGCGCCGATGGACAAGAGAGAGGGGGGCATGAAACGCCTCAGGCTACCGAGAGCATCCGCGCCTTGAGGCCCTCGCGGACGCGGTGAAGCCGAGCCTTGAGGGCTGGAATCGTCAGCGAAAGCTCTGCGGCCACATCTTCCTTGGTCCGGCCGTCGAGATCCATCGCCATGTAGAGGCTCCGGTTGGTCTCTTCTACCTCCATCAGACCGGTGGCGTAGGCCTCAAGGCAACGCCGCTCGCGCAGCTGGTCGTCGGGCCTGTCTGATGTGTTCTCCATCGCGGCGGGCGCCATCATCGCGCTGAGCGTGTCGCTCTCCACGAGAATCGGCCGGCGCTTGAAGGTCCGGAGCTTCATCCGAGCGCAGTTCTCAGCAACGCGGTAGATCCAGCTCCAGAGAGCGCACTGCTCGTGAAACAGGTCAATCTTGTTCACAACGGTGAACAGGGTGTCGTTGGTCGCCTCTTCGGCATCCCACTCGTCCCGGAGGACACGCACAGTCACAGCAAACACGCGGTCGCGGTAGCTATCGTAGAGAGCGCGAGCAGCATTCGGGTCGCGGCGGCGGAGGGCTTGGAGGAGGTCAGCGTCGGTCATGGTAGCACCAGTGGTGGAGAGCGAATGACCATGTATTGAACAGATTTCGCCTCCGTGTCAATAGTTCGAATAGGTACTGAACAGTTTTGTTTCCGTTGCTCGCCTCGCAGCTAGGTCAAGTTGAACAACAGGTTAGCCTCTGTTACGCCCCTGAACTCTCCTCGGCGTCCCTCGCGAAAGATCGGTTCCCATGAAACTGTCGCTGCTCATTCCCGTGTTCAACGAGGAGGAGAACCTCTGGCTGCTGCACGGGCAGATAGACGCCATGGCGAAGCAGTTTGCCCTCGATGTCGAGGTTGTGCTCGTCGATGACGGCTCTACCGACCGCTCGTTTGAGGTGCTCAGCGCCATCGCAGCCGCCGATCCCCGCTGCCGCGTTGTCCGATTTCGTAAGAACTTTGGCCAGACCGCCGCGCTCGCAGCCGCCATCGCACACGCGACCGGCGACATCTTCATTCCGCTCGACGCCGACCTTCAGAACGACCCGGCAGACATCCCCCGCCTCATCGCCAAACTTGATGAGGGGTTCGACGTCGTCAGCGGCTGGCGCAAGTCTCGGCAAGACCTCTTCTGGAGCCGGAGACTCCCTTCGGTCCTCGCCAACCGGCTCATCTCCGCCTGGACCGGCGTCAAACTCCACGATTACGGGTGCAGCCTCAAAGCCTATCGTGCAGAGGTCATCCGCGACATCCGGCTCTACGGCGAGATGCACAGGTTTGTGCCCATATACGCATCGTGGGCCGGCGGACGCGTCGCCGAGATTGTGGTCAACCATCGCGCGCGGCAGTTCGGCGTCTCCAAGTATGGGATCAACCGAACGTTCAAGGTGCTGCTCGACCTGCTGACCGTGAAGTTCCTGAGCAACTATGCCACCAAGCCCATCTACCTCTTCGGAGGCATCGGCCTGATTCTCGCCGGGCTCGGATCGGCCGTCGCCTTCGGCGTGGTTGTCGGCCGGTTCATCTGGACCGCGCCTCCCTTCCAACACAACATGTCGCTCCTGCTCCTCTCTACCTTTCTCGTTACCATCGGCCTGATGCTGGTCATGATGGGGCTGCTCGCTGAGATCATCATCCGCACCTACCATGAGGCGCAGGGCAAGCAGATCTACCTTGTCCGCTCGGTGCTGAATCCGGCGCCGGCCGCCGGCGCGAAGGAGTAGGCGTGTGTGGCATCGCCGGCGGCTTCTTCGTCGCGCCCTCCGCCCACAACGAGGCCGTGCTCCGCCGCATGACGGACTCTCTGGCCCATCGAGGGCCGGACGGTGAGGGGCTGCTGCTCGGAGAGGGGTTTGCCTTCGGCCATCGACGGCTCGCCATCGTAGACCTGGCTGGCGGCGCACAGCCCATGCGGGCAGCCACCCACAACACCGTGGTCTGTTTCAACGGCGAGATCTACAACCACAAGGCCCTGCGGGCTGAGCTCGAGCAGAGGGGCTACCTGTTCGAGACCTCCTCCGATACCGAGGTCCTTGTGCATGGGGCTCACGCATGGGGCGCAGCGCTTCCGGCGAGGCTGAACGGCATGTTTGCCTACGCGGTGTGGGAGCCTGCGCATCGACGCGGCCGGCTTGCACGCGACCGCTTTGGCGAGAAGCCGCTCTACTACATGCACCTGCCGGATGGTTCGCTCTGGTTCGGGAGCGAGCTCCGCGCGCTCATGGCGCATCCTGGCTGCACACGCCGCATTTCGCAGGCGGCGCTCGAACTCTACCTGACCTACGAGTATGTTCCTTGGCCCCACGCCGCGGTGGAAGGGGTGAACAAACTGGAGCCCGGCACCACGCTGGTGTGGGAGGCCGGTCGGGTGACCATCGAGCCCTTCTGCGAGAACGACTTCTGCCAGCCGGAGGAGGCTGAGCTGACGGACGCCGAATGGGTCAGGCAGACACGACAGGTGCTGCTCGATTCTGTTCGGGCGCGGACAATGGCCGACGTGCCGATCGGAGTCTTCCTCTCAGGCGGCGTGGACTCCTCCGCAATCGCCGCGCTTCTTGCTGCCGACATGCCCCGCGGTGCGCTGCAGACCTTCTCTGTCGCCTTCGACGACCCATCGTTCGACGAATCCCAGTATGCCTCGGCGGTCGCCTCTGCGCTCGGCACCACCCACCATGTGCGCCGTTTCGGCCAATCAGACCTGCTCGACCTCGTCCCGGCGATGATGGGCCACATGGATGAGCCCTTCGGCGACGCCAGCCTGCTCCCTACCCACCTGCTCTCGAAGTTCACCCGCGAGCATGTGAAGGTCGCCCTTGGCGGGGATGGCGGCGATGAACTTTTTCTGGGCTACGAGACCTTTCGCGCCGATGAGGTTGCAGCACCCTATGCGCGGCTGCCGCGTCCGCTTCAACGGCTCACTGAGCGGTTGGTGCGAGCGATGCCGGTCAGCACGGGCAACTTCAGCCTCGACTTTGTCGCCAAGTCCTTCTTGCGCGGAGCGGGGTCGCCTGGCGTCGAGCGTCACGTGCGCTGGCTCAGCTCCTTCCTTCCCGATGCCGGCCCGCAGCCGCTCGCGCGCGACCGTCGCCGGCTGCTCAGCGCCGAACAGGTGTTTGGCATCATGGGGGTTCACTACGACGCCCCGCAGGGCAGAGACCACCGGCAACGGCTCTCCAATGCCTACATCCGCACCTACCTCGCCGAAGACATCCTCACCAAAGTAGATCGCGCGAGCATGGCGGCCGGCCTCGAGGCACGCTCGGCCTTCCTCGACCCGGAGCTGCTGAAGCTTGTCGCCCGCATGCCATCGCACCTCAAAATGGGCCGAGGGTTGAAGGCCAAGTGGGTGCTGAAGCAGGCGGTCGGTCCCCTGCTTCCGGCGGTGGTGACTGCTCGGAAGAAGAAGGGATTCGGGATGCCGGTCGCCGCCTGGCTCAAGGGGCCGCTCCGGTCGCAGATGCACGATCTGCTCAGCCACGATCGGCTCGCTGCTGGCGGCGTGTTCGACCCCATCGTCGTCGAGCGACTCATGGCGGAGCACGAGGCGGGGGCCTTCGACCACCGCAAACAGCTCTGGACCCTGATGATGTTTGAGGCTTGGCGGCAGCGGTGGGGTGTGACAGTCTCCGCGCCCGACATGGAGGCAACGGCATGAATCCCAAGACGCTGATCATCATCCCGACCTACAACGAGCGCGAGAACATCGAGCGCATGCTGACGGCCGTTCACACAGCGGTGCCCGACGTCGAAGTCCTTGTCGTGGATGACGGCTCGCCCGATGGAACCGGCGACCTCGTGGAGGCTCGAGGCAAGGCCGACCCCCGCATCCATCTCCTCCGCCGCTCCGGCAAACTTGGTCTCGGCACCGCCTATCTGGCCGGCTTCGCCTTTGCGCTCGAGCGGGACTACCAGCGCGTCTTCGAGATGGACGCCGACTTCAGCCACGACCCCAAGTATCTCCAGCCCATGCTCGACGCATCGGAAAACGCCGACATGGTCATCGGCTCCCGCTATGTGGAGGGCGGCGGCACGGTCGACTGGGGACTCTCGCGCAGGCTCATTTCACGTGGCGGAGGCCTCTATGCGCGGACCATCCTCGGGCTCCCCTTTCAGGACCTGACAGCCGGCTTCGTCTGCTACCGCCGCGAGGCGCTTGAGCAGATCCAACTCGGCGAGGTCTTCTCCACCGGCTACTGCTTCCAGATTGAACTTAAGTACCGCGTCCACCTGGCGGGCCTTCGGCTGCTGGAGATCCCCATCGTCTTCCCCGACCGAGTCGCGGGTGTGTCGAAGATGTCGGCCGAGATTGCCAGAGAAGCGCTGGTCCAGGTCCTCCGCCTCAAGTGGAAGCTGGGCTAGTTCGCTGGCTCGCTGCGCCCGTCCGTGAGCTCTCGCATGAGGCCCAGCAGGTCCGGATCGTTTGGGGACTGGCGGAGAGCCATGCTGAGAAACCCCGCGGCGGCCTCTCTGTCGCCGGTGCGCTGCAGGAACCGAGCGTAGCCTACGCTCCACCAGATGAGGTTGCGCGAACTCTGAAGTTCGAAGGTGGATGCCTCGGAGAATCGCTCCTGCCAGGCAGAGAGCGCCGCTGCTGCGGCCGCTGCTCGCTCCGTGGCCGTGGGCGCCTTCGACTGCCAGACGAGGCTCCCCTCCCCAGCGAGCAGGTGCTGGCGCTCTTCCCTGGAAACCAGCTCATCGGGCTCTATCCGGACGGCGGAGCGTCCGGCCCATGCCGTGAGCGCCGATATCGAGAGCGATGCGTTGGAAGGGTCGGCTTGCAGCAGGGGTGCAAGCTGGGGTTCTCCGGCCACGATCATCGCATCGTAGTGGCCGTAGGTTCGGAAGGAGCGGTGCAGGTGGACGAGGTCCGGGCGCTGGTCCTCCGGCCCCTGCGCATACCAGGTCTGAAACGCGGTCTCGAAGTAGGCGGTGACCCAGAGCGAATCAGGGGGTGCGTTGCGTAGGAACGCATCCCGGAAGACCTCGCTCTCGCGGTAGTCCGTGAGGTCGCGGGTTCGCCCGTCAGCAGCTTCCGCAATGCCCCAGAAGAGCGCTGTCAGGGGCATGAGGCCATAGGCAGTCAGCCGGACGATGTTCGAGCGCGACGCGCCCTCGGCAAGCTGCACGAGCAGCCAACCTGCGCCCAGCCCCAGCGCAGCGACGGAGACCATGAAATAGCCAAGCACATCGGGGTTCCACGGGTCGAAATCGAAGATGAACTGGGTGGCGAGGTTGAAGACCACAACAAGGCTCAGCGGCAGGCCGAACCGCGGCTTTGTTGCCGCGAGTCCGACGAGTCCGACCGCGCCGAGGAGCAAGCCGAGCGGCCCGACCTGCTCCATGAAGAGGAGCGAAACCTTGCTAAGTCCGGTCGCAACATCCACGGTCACCACCTTTGCCGCCGTCTTCTGGAAGGCCTGCGCCGAGACCACCCAGTAGAGGTTCTCCATGCTCTCCGGCCAGGCCCAGCTCCCGTGCGGCCGCGCTGGGCCGCGGGCGAACAACGCTGCGTAACCCCCGACGAGCGACAGGCCGACCACCAGCGAGGCAGCAACACCCGCGAGTGTCGCGCGACCGCCAAACCGTGCGAGCAGGAGCCAGATCAGAACTGCAGGAAAGAGGAAGAAGGTGAGGTAGTGATGGTTCAGGAGCCCCACGCCCAGCACCACCGCACAGAGTGTGAGCGCCCGCAGCCCAAGCTGTTCGACCGAGGCCATGAGCCAGAGCGTCGAGACTGCCACGAGGAAGTGCAGGCTGTAGACCTCACCGCGGATGGACTGCAGGACGAGGGCTGTGGACGCCCCGACGAGGAGCGTGAAGCTGCCTACCGTCAGCAGGGCAAACCGGGTCGTAACGGAGGCAAGGCGGTCTGCAATGAGCGGCAGCATTGCTACGGCCAGCGCGGTGCAGCTCGCAGCAAAGAGGTGGATGCGCCAGGGGTAGGGACCGAGTGGCACAAGGCCTGCGAGATAGGAGAGCAGGTGGAAGGCAGGGTGACCGGGCGGATGGCTGATGCCGAGCGACCATGTGGCGTTCACCAGCTCTGAGCTGTCGAGCAGGTAGGTGGTCGGTGCGGCACGCCAAAGGTAGAACAGCCATGCGGCGATGCCACAGCCTGCAGCGAGCAGGTGCAATCGGTTCCGATCGCGCTGGAGCCCTTCATCCATGGTTGTGCAAGCTAGCTGCCCGCGCGAAGCGACGCGAAAGCAGCATCAAAATCGGCAAGGAGCCGGCGACGCTCGTCCAGCGACACAAAGGCAGAGGAGAAGCCGCGCCGCAGCAGCAGCCCAATCTCGTCGAGGCCCAGCTGCGCCGCGCTCGCAACGGCGCGAAGCTCGTGGCTGAGCGTCACATCGGACACCAGGCGGTTGTCTGTGCAGACCACGACTGTCGCGCCGCGCTCCAGCAGGCTTCGCACGGGGTGGCGTTCGATCGAAGGCGCAGCGCCCGTCTGCACATTGCTGGTCGGGCAGACCTCGATGGGCAGCTGCCTGTCGATCATCCACGCCATCAGCGCAGGGTCGTTCACGAGCGTCGTGCCATGGCCGATTCGGTCCGCACCCAGCGTGTGCAGCGCCTCGTAGATCGAGTCCGGTCCGTCGGCCTCGCCTGCGTGAACGGTCGTCCAGAGCCCACCGCGCCGGGCGACGCGGAAGGCCTCTTCGTGCCACGCGGCAGCAAATCCGGCCTCGGGGCCGGCAAGATCGAAGGCCACCACGCCGCGGCTGCGGAGTGCGACGGCCGCCTCGGCCAGTTCTACACCCTCGTGCAGGTCCCGATGGCGGAGCGCGCAGATGATCTGACGCGCCATCGTGCCCGTCGCCCGCTCACCCTCTTCAAGACCCTCCGCCACCGCTTCGATCACCTCTGCGACGGAGAGCCCACCCAGCGTCAGCAGGCTGGGGCAGAACCGAGCCTCGAGATAGGTGATGTTCTCGGCTGCGCAGTCTTCCACGAGTTCGCGTGCGATGCGGCGGATGGCGTGGCGCGTCTGCATCACCGCGCAGGTCACATCAAACGCCTTGAGGTACCGCTCCAGACTCGGTGGGTCGAGCGGCGGCGAGAGGATGGTTCGGAGCGATGCTTCATCGCGGCTTGCGAGATCGATTCCCTCGCTGGCGGCGATCTGCAACACCGTGTCCGCGCGAAGCGACCCGTCGAGGTGAAGGTGAAGGTCGGCTTTGGGAAGCCGTAGAATCGGGTCGTGAGGGTGGGATGCCATGCAGCGCTCTGGTGTATCATCGGCGGCAGTGGCGCAAACTTTCGGCGCTGTTTCGGGCCTCATCCTGATCTGGAATCGGAAGCAGACTTTCGCTAGGCGGAGCGCATGGTCATCAAGCCTCTAGGTCATTCTGGCGCCTCACCCGGCCTTCACGGCGTCGGAGAGGTTGGTGGTGCAGCGGGTGCCGAGGCAGCTGGTGCCGCTTCCGGCGTAGGCGCTGCATCCCAGGCCTCGCTGCGCGCCGCTCTGCAGTCGACGATTGACCGTGTGGCCTCCCAGGTGAAGAGCGGCGAGATCACCCTCTCCACGGGCACTTCTGAGGTCATCTCGTCGATGGCTCGTCAGCAGGTGCCGGCGGGCCTGACAGGTGAGGCGTTCGAAGTGCGGATGCTCGAGGCAGAGCAGGTTTTCGCTGATGACCCGCGGGTCGCTGCGAGCGTGGAGAGGCTCCTGCGCGGAGCCATAACCTCAGACTAGGGTGCTTTGGGCGCGCCCGAAGCCTCTTCCGCAGGTGCTCCCGATGCCTCGGCTGCCGCCGCCCGCTCAAGCAGTCCAAGATGCACATCGGCTCCGAAGGTCTCCTTGCCGTACCGGGTACCGATGGTGAGCGTGTCGAGCATGCTCAGTCCTGTCTGGATTTCAGGAGGCAGGCGCCCGCCGAAAATCTGACCAATCGGACCTGCCGCGATCTTGCCGATGTTCAGGTAGAGACCGTTGGCAGAGGCCGCATCGAGGAGTGCGGCAGCATCGGCCGGGGGCGCGCCGGCTCCGGGCGCCGCCGCGGCAAGGTTGGCCAAGACCGCAGCGCGATCGCGGTCGGGGACCAGCAGCAGGAGCGTATCGGTCAGCACGATGTTGCCCGGGTCCATCTGCGAGTCGGTGAACTGCAGCACGGTCGCGCCGCTCTCCGAGAACTTCGTTGCCTTCCCCTCCAGCAGCGTGACCGCCTTGTCGAAGATGGGCTCGAGTTTGGCCCGGTCCTTCACCTGCCAGGCTGCAACCGCGCCAAGTGCGCTCGCGTAGTCAGCCGCCGACTTCGCCGAACCGAGGCTGAGAATCTTTGCCCGGGTGGTGAAGACTACTCCGGCGCTGCCGAGAGCGGGGAGGAGGTCCTTCTCGATGCTTGCTCCGAGAACCGCATTGGCCTCGCCGATCGCCTTCTCGAGCTCCGCATTCTCCGCGGCTCCGCTCGAAGAACGGATGGTCCCCAGAAGGTCAGAGAACTGCGTGGTAAGCCGGACGAAGGCGTAGGCATCATCCTTGAACAGCTTGGAAAAGCCGGGAGCAACCGCGTTCGCCGGAGGGCTCAGCATCGGCTTGGCGGCGGCGGGATCCTTGGGCGCCATCGTAATCCGAAGGTCGACGCCTGCCTTGGACATCCGTGCCGAGGCCCCGACAAGGCCTCCGGACTTCATGATGGGCGCCATCTGCTGCTGCAGGGGGCCGAAGTCGGGCGGCGGTGTGCCGTCCTTCCTGTCGCTCACATCGTACCAGCCGAAGACCGACTCACCCTTCGCCTCCTCGACGATCTTGGCCACCAGCGGATCCGCCGCGGCATGTTTCGCTGTTGCCGCGAGCTCTGCGGCGATCGCCGGCTCACAGCTGTTCGTCGTGGGGCAGACGATGATGCGGACAAGACCCTGATCGATGTTCAGGTAGGCCTGCCGCGTCTCCGGCGCCTTGGTGGTGTAGGTCTTGAAGGTCATCCCGCCGACGGTCGCCGGCTGCGGGTTGGCCACATAGTTGTAGGGCTGGTGTGTGAGCACCCGCTCCACTTCCGTCGTGAACTTGTCGCCGTCGGTGACCCAGAGCATGGCGAGGTTGGCGCCGCCCATCTGCGAAAACGAGACACCGCTCGTTTCCGGGATACCCCACTTTGCCAGCGATGCGGCGTCGCCAAGGTCGGCGCCAATGGTATTCTTAAAGTCCTGATCCATCACGCGGAAACCCGAGATTGCTGCTGCCAGGGGTCCTCGAATGCCTCCGAAGCCCTTCGTGAAGGCTGCCGCATTCGGGATGACCAAGGCCCAGCGGGTGCTTGCAGGCATGCGCTCGAGCAGCGAAGAGGAGACGGCGGACGCAGTCGCGGGGGCATCAGGCCAGCCTGCTGTCTTGCTCTTGTCAGAAGAGCAGCTGCTGCATCCTGTGGTAAGCAACAAAAGCGAACCAACGCCGATAAGTGCGAGAGAGGAGACAAAGCGCATGACAAGACCTAGCGTTTGGGCCAAAAGATACCCGCGCGCAATAGCGTGACCGCAAGGGAAGTCAACGAGCCAGCCTCCTCGCTTCGGCCCTCGACTTCAGGAGTTTTACCGTGTTTCTCGAACTGACGATTCGCAACTTTGTCCTTATCGATGCCGTTACCCTCTCGCTCGGTTCTGGGCTGACGGTGCTCACGGGCGAAACAGGGGCGGGAAAATCCATCCTCTTTGATGCCATGCATCTGCTGAGCGGGACCAGGGCGAGCGCCGAACTCGTTCGCTCGGATGCACGCGAGGCCTCTGTCAGCGCGACGCTGGCCGTTGCTCCCGCGCTTCGGCAGCGGGTGCATGACCTGCTCGAATCGGCAGGCATTCCCTTTGCGGATGAGATCATCGTCCGCCGCTCTGTCAGCAGGGAGGGAAGGAGCCGCGCCTTCATCAACGATGTGGCGGTCACGGTCTCTCTGCTTGAGCGGGTGGTCGGTGAACATGTCGAAATGATTGGCCAGAACGAGGGCACCTCGCTGGCGCGTCGCGATGTTCAGCGCGACCTGCTGGACGCCTACGCGGGCCACGAAGCCATGCGCCAGTCTGTCGCGCTTGCCCACGCCGCGCATCGGGCGGCTTTGGCGAAGCTCGCACAGCTTGAGAGCGTGGCGCGCGAGCGACAGCAGCGGCTGGAGTATGTTGGCTTCCTGCTCGAAGAGCTCGAGGCGCTGGGGCTCGTAGCCGGTGAGTATGAACAACTCGAGTCGAGGCTGGCGCGTGTCCGACATGCGGCAAAGTTAGGGGAGGGCGTAGGGCGCGCCGCTACGCTGCTCTCGGAGTCGGAACCGTCAGCCTCCGACCTGCTCCGCCAGAGCCGCCACCTCCTCGGTAAACTGGCGTCGATTGACGAGTCGCTCGGCTCCTATCTCCTGCGGCTCGATGCACTCGCCTCCGAGCTAGATGGCGTCGCGGATGACCTCCGCGGCTACCTACTCGACATGGAAGGGGTTGACGATGTTGACCAACTTGAGACGCGGCATGAGCAGATTCGCAAGCTGGCGCGCAAGCATGCGCTCGCGCCGGAAGAGCTGATCGGCCGCGTCGATTCCCTGCGCAGCGAGCGAGACAGCCTCATTGGCGTCGAGGCCGCCCTCGCCGGAGCCTCCCACCACCTTGCCGAGACAGCGCAGGTCCTCCAAGAGGCGGGCCGAACGCTTGCTGCTGCGCGCCGGACAGCAGCGCCGCTCGCAGCGGCTGCGCTTCAGGCCGCGGCCCGCCCGCTCGCGCTGCCCCACGCCACCGTCGAACTCAGGGTGGAAGCGCTCGCCGAAGGAGTCATCGCAGAACATGGCGCCGACGAGGTCGAAATCCTCTTCTGCGCGAACCCGGGCGACAAGCCGCGGCCGCTCGGAAAGGTTGCCAGCGGCGGTGAGATTTCACGCCTGATGGTGGCCTTCAAGAGCGTGCTACTACGCGGTGACCCGGCGGTGATCTACCTCTTTGACGAGGTGGATGTGGGCATCGGCGGCGCCACTGCTGAGACGCTCGGTGGCCTGCTGCGCGCGCTCGGGCGCGACCGCCAGATCTTTGCTATCACCCACATGCCCCAGGTCGCAGCCTACGGGCAGCATCACCTGATGGTCGAAAAGGAGGTTCGCGAAGGCCGCACGGTGAGCCAAATCGAGACGCTCGACGCCGACGGCAGGGTGGAGGAGCTCGCCCGGATGCTCGGCGGAACCACCAAGTCTGATGCCGCTCGGACAGCAGCACGTGAGCTGCTGGCAAGAGGTGCGCTTGCTGGCGGGTGACCAGTTCACCCGCGGGCTGCTGCGCCGGCGCCTGCGACGGGCCCCGCGGAGGCGCAGCCGTCTCTGGTTCGCTGTCATGATCTCGGTTGCCATCCTGTTGGGGCTCGCCTTCGGACGTATCTGGACCCACCGCGGCGGGGAGGTTGAAGAGGCGCCCGTGGCGTCAGGATCGCCCATGCTCGCCCTCGTAGCACCCAGGATTCGCATGGCGTTGGATGGCGCGCGCGACGGTCGCTTCGTCGAAGGCTCGACCCCCGCCGTCACCGACCTTCAGCCATCCGGGACCATCGAACCCGGCCAGACGCTCTTCTCGGCGCTCACCGAGCGCGGCGCAGCCCCCGCTTCAGCTCAGCGCGCACTCGTCGCGCTCTCCGCCAAGTTCGACTTCAGGCGCTCCCGCGTCGGGCATACATGGGAGGCCAGCCTGCAGTCCGACGGCACCCTCGTCGCCCTCAAGTACCAGACCTCGCCCGAGCGGTATCTCGAGGCATCGCTAGGTGCCGACGCCAGGTTCTCGGCCGTCGATGTGCGTGTGCCCGTGGAGCGTCGAACGCAGGCCGTCGCCATCCCGATCATCGGCTCTCTCTGGGAATCCGTCGAAGCGGCAGGGCTCGATGCACAGCTCGCACAGTCGCTCGCGGCGGTCTTCCAGTGGGACATCGATTTCAGCCAGCAGGCCGTCGTCGGAGACGCTCTCAGGGTGGTCTACGAGCGCCACTTTCTCGACGGAAAGCCCTACCGGCTAGGCGACGTTCTCGCTGCCGAGTACCTTGGCGCAAGAGGCGCTTGGGTCGGCTTCCGAAGCCCCGAGGAGGATGGCACCGACTACTTCAATGCCAAGGGCGAGTCGCTCTCCAAACTCTTCCTCGCGGCCCCCTGCAGGTATCGACGTATCTCCAGCAAGTTCGACCCCAACCGGCTCCACCCTGTGCTCAAGATCCGTCGGCCTCACCTCGGCGTCGACTATGCTGCACCGACCGGCACGCCTGTCCGTGCGGTAGCCGATGGCGTCGTGGGCTTCGTCGGACCCAAGGGCGGAAATGGCAACCTTGTCAGCATCAAGCATGGCTACGGCTACGAGTCGGGATATGCCCATCTCTCACGCTTTGCGCGTGGCATCAAGGCGGGACAGCGCGTCGAGCAGGGACAGGTCATCGGATTCGTCGGAAACACCGGTCTCTCGACGGGAGCTCACCTCCACTTCGGACTCAAGCACGACGGCACCTTCGTCGACCCGCTCGAGCGCCGCGACATCCGGAGGCCCGCCCTCAAGGGACGGCAGCTCGCGGCCTACGCGCGGCGCGTCGGAGCGCTCCGCGATCTGCTCGACAAGATCTCGGTTACGGCCCCCGCTGCCTCCCCGACCGAGGCGTCGGATCCGGCGCCTCCCAGCGCGGCTTCTTGGGATGAATCAGGGGACTTCTAGGATGTCCCGCGGGACCGCCCAAGACCAGGCTGCAGCCTTTCCGCTCCGCACCCGACTGCGCGCCGGCGTGGTTGCATCGGTGCTGCTCGCGCTCGTCGGAGGGTTCGCCTTCCTCGGGCTGCTCCGCCTTTCTGGCCTGAAGGTCTTCAAGTCCATCGTCATCTTTGGTGAGTCAACCCCTTGGCCAGATGCCAATGCACCTCTCGCCATGGCCGTGCGGACGCTCGAGAACGGACGCGTCTCCGCCCCGAAGACCAGCCAAATCTTCGTCAACGGCAGCTTCCTCACGCCCGCCTTCACCTCGAAGGAGAGCATCGCCTTCAGCCTGTCTGTCGGGGTTCCCTCCGGACCGCTGCAGGGAAGGGCGTCGGCGTCGGCGCTGTCGCTCGATGCGCCGCCACTGCCGTTTGAGATCGGACCCGCGGTCGGTGCGCCGCCGGCCATCGCTTCGATGCCGTTCGAGGGCCTTGGACGTCTGATCCGGGTCGCTCCTCAGCCTGCGGACGAGGTTGCCGCCCCCTCTGTCGGGCCCGCGGCGCCCGCCTGCACAGACTTTGTCACCATCATCCCCACCGGCGGTGTGGCCCAGCAGTTCATGGAGACGCTGCTGCTCGTGCGGCTCACAGACGCCGCCGGCGTTGCTCGGACCGCGGTCGAGGTGGAACTGCTAGGCACGCGGCTCGGTGCGCTTCCATCTCCCCGCGCAGCCGCGTCGACCTCGAACTTTGGTCTCGCCGAACTGTCGATCGTCCTCGATGGTGACACCGCCTACCTGCTGCGCTGGCGCTGTGGCGGCGCGCAAGTCACCGCCCCGTTGCAGCTGCCGCTCCTGGCAGATGGCATGATCGCTGCTTGGGAGCCTGCGACAGCATCGCCGCCCGCGGCGGTGCGCATCGCGACGGCTGAACTCCGGAGCAGCGCAACCTGGCAGGGCGACATCTTCTGCAGCGGTCGCTGGACGGCGACCGTCATCACCGAATTCGCTGCCGGCACCAATCAAATCGACCTCCCACTGCCGCCCAGCACGGCAGGCCATCTCTGCCTCTTTCAAGCTTCGAACCAACCCTACCTTGTCCACCCGCAGCAGGCATCCACCTGGCTGCTTCCTGCGCAAGACAGCACCCGTCTGCGCGACGGCGCGCTCGAACTCCTCGGTGCGATGCAGCGCGCCGCTGGTGGCCAACTCGCACCCCAACTCGGGCTGCCGACCCGCGACCTCCTCGCTGCGGCCGACGACGTGACCCTAGGTGCCGGACTCCGCTGGATGCTGGCATGGCTACCGCGTCGTTTTGAGCAGCGGCCAATCCTTGCCGATTCACGAGATCGCGACCTCGCCACCGTTGCAGCCGACAAGAGCCTTTGGCGAACCCGCTTCCAGTTCGCGCTGGCCGCCTCCGTCGCCGGCCTCATGCTTATCTGGCTACCCGGTTCCATCGCTGGACTCCTCGCCGACGACCGCACCTCCCGAATCGTATCGCTGGAGGTATTTGAAGGCCCAGAGGCCCTCCCGCGGCTCACCCGGTCCCGTCTGACCATCGCGCTTCTCCTGCTCGCAGCCCTGCTCGCTCTGGCTGCGCTCGCTGGGCTGGTCTGGGTTGTCTCCTGACAGGGTCGGGGATTCGCCGACGTCGGCTTGCTTGAAAGTTCAAGCGGGATCGGCAAGAGTGCAGCGACGGCTGAACTGTGAGCAGGGAGTGATTGAATGACGAAGCCAACTTGGTACCGAGCGTTGAGCCTCGCCGGGCTCGCCGGAGTCTGCTGTTTTTCCTGCGCGGAGCACCCGGTGACGCCGCTCTCTGAGGCATTCGACCGCTGGCACGTCGAAGAGAGCCTTCCGCTCGGCACCAACCGCGTCGACGTGCTCTGGGTCGTCGATAACTCGAGCTCCATGCTCGACGAGCAGGCACAGCTTGGTCGCGAGTTCGCCTCGTTCGTCGATGCGCTGAGTCTGCTCGGAGCCGATGTGCACCTCGCAGCTGTCTCCACAGACATCAGCGAAGGAGGCACCTTCCGTCGCGGTCCTGGCGATGTCATCGCAAAGGGCTGCTTTAGCCCGCCCGATGACCTGGTCTCATGCGGCCAAAGGGACCCCGTCCTTCGCACCTCCGACTACAAGGTCGATCCGAACGATCCCGGAAGCGCCATTGACGCTGCTCGGCTCGCCGCTGATTTCCGCTGCCTCGGACAGACGGGCGATTGCGGTGAGCCCATCGAAATGGGCCTCGATGCCGTCCGGTATGCGCTGAGCCCTGAGAACCTCGCTGGACCCAACCAAGGCTTTCTTCGCGACGACGCCTACCTCGTTGTCATCGTCCTCTCCGACGAAGACGACTGCTCCCAGAATGGTGCCTCCACCTCCGGCGGAGACAGCGCCTGCTATGCCGCAAGCCGCACGCTTCCCAGCGTCGACCTCTACCTTGACGCCCTGATCCGCGCCAAGACCCGCCCCGGTCAGGACACCACCGTGCCCGACGAGCGCGCCGAAGTGTTGAGCCGTATCTTCGTCGCCGGAATCATCGGTCCTGACGCCGGCCCTCTGCCGGAGAACGGCCGCGACCATCCCCTCGCCTGCACCCGTGAGACCACAGAGGGAAGCGGCGCGTCGATCGAGACCTTCCTCTCCACCGGCTACGACGGCAAGCGGTACCGTGAACTCATCGGTTACTTTGGCGCCCGCGGCCTCGAGCAAAACATCTGCGCCGGTGAGTACGCGTCGGCTCTGACCCAGATTGGCGATGTCATCGGCCGCAACCTTAACCTGCGCTGCCTCCAAGACCCGCCCCTCACCTGCCAGACCGATGCGGAGTGTCCGGCCGGTGAGGCCTGCGTCAACCCGGGCGATCCTACCATCCCGCCCAAGGTCTGCTCCGGCTTCGAAGTGGCGGTCGCCCTCAAGAACCCAGAGCAGCCTAACTTCACGGCTCTCGTGTCCGCCGGTTCCGCCGGTGAGTCCGAGTCGCTCGGCTCGGGCGATGCGGCGATCCCCGCGACGGCGCAGTATGTCGTCGACTACGATGCCACCAGCTGCCCGAACAGCATCGGCTTCCGGTTCATCTCCCCGGCCTCCGTCTCCGAGGCCGAGAAAGCTCTCGTCATCCCTGCACCTGGCGCTGTCTATCGCGCCAACTACCCCGTCCCCGCTGCTCCCTAGCCCGTAGCCAAGGCCGTGGTGCTGTCGGTGCAATGGGGCCGACGGCAAAGATGTCGTAGGCTACGCACTTCGCATGCTTCTCCAGCGCAACGGCGTCAGGGGATGCTGCTTCCGATTTCCCGACCGCGCCGCCGTCGCAATGCCATCGCGCACCGACTGGGAACGCGGCAATTCGGGATGGACAGCATCAGTGTGCCCCGAAGCATCTGCCATACAAACCCTTCGTCGCCTCGGGCCTCGCACCGAGCGCGGTG
This sequence comes from uncultured delta proteobacterium, assembly GCA_903873545.1. GTDB lineage: Bacteria > Myxococcota_A > Bradymonadia > REDH01 > REDH01 > CAIWGR01. The sequence goes on along the minus strand of CAIQPA010000471.1, from coordinate 6,317 downwards.
CGGTGCCGTAGCCTGCTACTTCTTCTCGCCCGAGCCGCCGGCGCGACGCTCCAGGCTCGCGGCCTTCTGCAGCGCGCTCTGCGCCCAAGGATGGTAGTCGTAGCGCTGTGCGAATCCTCGAAACACAACAGCACTCTCGCCGTTACGCCCTGAGCGCTCCAGGCACTCCGCCCGGTGATAGGTAGCGAGGATTGTGTCGTTGCGAGACAGCGTGTTCGTCTCGATAACCGCGGCATAGTGAGGCTCTGCGGCTGACCAGTCGCGGAGATGGTAGAGCGACTCTGCAAGCTGATATCGCAGGTTCGGCGTGTAGGTGGCCTGCTCGACATGGGTGAGTGACCGGAGCAGGGCGTCACGAGCACGCTCCCAACTCTCCGCCTTCGCCGCCTTTATGCCCTCGCGGTAGGCATCCAGCGCGACCTCCTGCCGTGTCCGATCAACCTCGCGCCGGAAGAGTTCAAGCGTCGCACGGTCCGTCAGCCGGCCCTGAATGGCAGCAAACCGCTCCACCACTTCGTCGCGCCGGCCCGACTGCAGAAGCTCAAGGAAGGCGTAGCTCTCCCGCTCCGACTGTCGCCTGCGTTCGATCTCCGCCTCTAGGTCGGCGAGCCTCCGCTGGTTCTGCTCTTGCTTCTCCTCCACCAACCGGTGATCCACTTCGTTCCGCTCAATGGCCGCTCTGAAGAACAAAAACATGCCGGCAAAACTCAGCGCAGCAAACAGCACATACGATGCGATCGAGTTGAGCGCGGTCCGCCGTTCCCCCGCCTCGAGTCGCCGGCCGAGCTGCTTCATCTCGGTCGTCAGGCCGCGCAGCGCATGGTCTGCCTTGATGGAGAGGTTGCGCGTCTCGATCAGCTCGCGACGCATCTCGTGAAGGGTCTCTTCTGCTGACTGCTGCTCATCCATGGCTGGCCTCGCTCGGTGCAGGAGGGCAGATCGGAGGCAGCGGGTCTCTCGCGACATTTGTGTCAAGACCGCGAAGAACTCCGATAAAGCTCGCGGTTATCGACACTGCGATCAGCGCGAGCAAGAAGAGGAATCCCGCCGTGCGAATCCTGCGTTGCAGGGGTGTTCTTTCTGCCACAACCATCGCTTGCTCCAAGAGGTAGGAGAGCGTGGTACCAACTCCCGCTCTCGACGACAAACTTCCCGCGGGCCGCCCCCGTCCTGAAGGGTCGGCGCGCTTATGCTCTTTGACTGAAACGCGGGCGGTGGTAGGCACACACCCACTGCACATCTCTGCGCGACCGAGGAATCATGCCCATCCGACTCTGTCTCTACCTCTCCGGAATCCTCATGCTGTCGCTCACAGCCTGCGGTTCGTCGAGTGCAACCAACCTCGAGCCGGCAGCGGCCCCCACGCAGCCAACTGCCGTTGCTCCGCCTGCTGCGCCAGCGGCTGCGCCGGCGGTGGCTCCTGCTGCGGCACCCGCGCAGGCCGACACCGGCTTCAAACTCGTTGCCCGTGTCGAAGCTGCTGCCGATGGCCGGCACCTGATCGCAGAGGTCACCCCAGAGCCGGGCTTCCACATCAACCAAGAGTTCCCTTGGGCCCTCACGATCGCTCCCTCCTCGCCCTTTCTCGCCGGGAAGAAGCTCGTGAAGTCCGAGGCAAAGGAGCTCGGCGCCGATCGTGCCCGCTACGAGGTCGTTGTGCCCTTGGAAGGTTCAGGTATCGTCGATGCCAGTCTCCGTCTGAGCATCTGCAACGACCGCGAGTGCCGCACACCGTCGGCGCCCGTCAGCTGGAAACTCTGACCTTCTGCGCCTCAGTTCTTTCTTCCGCCACACTCACCCAGGTTGCCAATCGTGAAGACGCATATTGCATCTCTCGCCCTCATCGCTTCCATGCTCTCCGCGAGCGCGGCGCAGGCGCTCTCTCCTGAGGAGGTAGCCTCCCGGATGGAGACTGCCAGCTCCCTACTCGCCGAACTCGAGACCCACGAACTCCGTGACGACGCGAGCCAGGACATCGCCACTGCCCGTCTCTCCATCACCGACATCCAGACAAGTTTGGCCTCGGAGATGTACGGTAAGGCGGAGACCACGCTTCTGACCCTCGAAGCCACGCTCAAGTTGGTGAAGTCGCTGCTCGACCGAGGCGAGATCGATCAGCTGGCCGACAAGCGCGAGGCTGACAATGTGACCATTCAGACCCAGGCGGACGAACTCCAGCTTGAGCTCGAGACGACCTCTTCGCGGCGCACCGACCTGCAGGGTCAGGTCTCGGCGATCGTAGACTCGCTCGAGAAGGACACACCGGCGCCCAAGACGGGGAAGTAGGATGAAACAGATGACCCACCGCTCCAGTCTCTCCCGTATCGCACTCCCGCTCGCCCTCTCCTTGGCTCTTGTCGCCTGCGGCGGCCCCAGGCCGAAGACGGGAAACCTCGCTGAACTCGAGACCCTGCGTGACCGCGAGTACTCCGCAGAGATTCGGAAGCCCGCCGCCGACGAGCCAGAACCCAACCTCAAGCGGCTGCGCCAGTCGGCGAACGAACTCGTGAAGCTCAGCGATGCCTACTACGAGCTGTCGCTGGAGTCCTTCGACGAGCGCGACCCGGCCAACACCGAGGCCCGCGCCAAAATCGCACTGATGTACTATCGGGCAGCCGAGAACTACGCCCGCTCTGCCGACGCCCGCGTGCGGCTCAATCAGGCCAACCAGCGCTACCAGGAGCAGCTCTCCCGCCGGAATGACTACCAGAAGCGGCTCCAGGGCGAGCAGGAGCTGGTGACCCTGCTCGAGACCATCCAGACACTCTTCAAGCGCAACGAGGAGCTGCGCCGCTCGCTCGACTCCTTCGAAGAGCGGGCCAAGAGCGAGTCGCGCAGCATCTACGCGCTCCAAGAGGCGCGCATCAAGAAGACCGAGGCCGAAGGGCTCAAGGCCCCCGATTTCGCAGGTCCCAAGTTCAACGAGGCACAGAACCTCCTCGCGCGCGCCGAAACGCTCTACAACGACGAGAAGTTCGACGACGCCTACCAGACCGCGCTCCAGGCCCAGGAGGCCTTCAAGAACGCCAGTGATGTCTCCCGCGCCCAGTGGACCGAGGAGCAGGACAAGCTCCTTCGCAACACCGAATCGCAGGCCATCTACGAGCGCGCCCAGAAGGAGTTCGGCGTGCGCAATGCTTTCATCGATGCCCGCGGCATTGTCGTCGTCACTTCGGGCATCTTCGAAGGCCGCTCTTCCGGCCTCTCCAATAGCGGTCGCACCCTTATCGACAAGGTCGTCGAGATCGCCAAGCAGTTCAAGAACCATTCCATCGTCATCGAGGGTCACACCGATGACCGTGGGGACGACGCATCGAACCAGTCGCTCAGCCAGGCCCGCGCCAATGCAGTGCAGGACTACTTCCTGCAGCGTGCACTCGCTACCGCCCGCCTCAGCGTCCAAGCCTTCGGCGAGTCCAAGCCCCGCTTCCAGGGGCAGCAGGCCGCCGAGCGCGACAAGAACAACCGCGTCGAGATCATCTTCCGCGGCAAGTAGGCGCCGACCCTCGGCACCGGAGGCCTCAGCCCTGCGTAACCGACAGGGTGGGGCGTGCCAGCTCCAACTCCGCCTCAGCCAGGGCAGCCAGGCAGGCGCGTAGCAACCTCGCGGAAGCCTCGTCTGGTGTCGTCGCGGTGATGTCCACCCAGGCCATCGCCTCCCACACCAGCCCTGTCGGCAACGCGCTGCGAAGCCACACCTTGGTCGGCTCCGTCGTCTCACCGCTCTGAACCGACGCGGCTGCTGCCGCAAACGCCGCGCGCGCCCGCTCCAGATCACTCCCAACCGGCAGGGTGATCTCGGTTCTCACCCGCACGAACTTTGATCTGCGGGTCCAAACCACAATCTGACCGTTCACAAGGTCGCTGCTTGGCACAGAGATCTCGCGTCCATCCGGGGTCTCGAAGAGCGAGCGCCGCAGGCCGATCTCCACGACCCGTCCAAACTCGCCGCTGGGCAGCGTCACGCTGTCGCCCTTTCCGAGCGTGCCGCCGAAGAGCAGCGTCATGCCACTGATGGTCTGAGCCGCCACTTCGCGCAGCCCCAGTCCGATACCCAGACCGGCAGCTCCGGCAAAGACCGCAAGGCCCCGCAAGTCGATGCCTGAGAGCGTCAGCGCCCCGGCTCCGGCGATGAGCATCGTGAGGTAGTGCGCACCCGTGCTCGCGGCGTTCCGCGTCGCTGCCGGGACATCGAGTGCGGTGAACCACCAGACATCCATCGCAGCGCGCACCGTGCGCGAGACATAGGCCGCGATGACCAGGACAGCAGCACCCTTCGACAGGCCCAGCAAGGAGATGCCGCCCGTGCCCACCCAGAGGAAGGGCTGGGCCAAGATGGCAGTCAGCGGCGACCAGAGCCCCAATGTGGCGAGCAGCGCCCACCCCAGAACCCCGTAGACGACCAGCCTCAGCACCCAGTCTGCCGGACCGACGAGCACCTTGAGGACGGGGTGACCGGGCCCCGCACGCTCCCCCTCCTTTTCGCCGAGCCAACGCGCCGCAAGCGCGCCTGCCAGTACGACACCAAGGACGGCATAGCTGCGCAGCAGAAGCGTCTCGGCAGCTCTCCGGAAGCCCAGGTTCCAGAGCAGCAGGAGCAGTAGCGAGGCGGCCAGCAGCACGGCGAGCAAGCGGCTAAGGAAGGCGCGCACCGCGATGTATCGCGCATTGCCGGTCGCGGGAAAGAGCGCCATCAGGTCGGCGCGGACCGGCAGCAATGCGACCACCGCAAGCATCAGCGCAACGTTGCGCACAAGGGTGAAGAGATCGACCACCGCAGGGGCGACAGAGATGGCCTGCGAGAGGACGATGAGCGCCGAGAGCCCGAGGATGATGCGACCGGGGTAGACGAGGTGACGACGAAGCCGCGATGAGGGAGAGAGGCCCTCTGCCGCGCCGTCGACCGCAGCAAGCAGCGCGACAGGAACATGGAGGAGTCGTGCTCCGGCAATCAGAAGCGCGAGCAGGGCAAAGGTCTGCGCCATGGTCGAGGAGCCTAGGAGCTGCTCGGAAGCCATCAGGATCGCAGCGACGCCGCAGGGAACGAGCAGCGTCGCGAGCTGCTCCGCGAAGGGTAGCGTCACATGCCCGGAGCTCCCCGCGCGGACCAGCCGGCGGTCAACGAGCGCCAGCGTCGCGACAAGGAGAAGCAACAGCGCGCAGAGCGTTGCACCCATCGCCGCAGAGGCTAGCGAACTGCCGAATATGAGCCCGGCGAAGCTCTCCGCCGCGCGCCACAACTCTCGCACGGCATCGACGGGCGAGTGGGCATCCCAGCCCAGAGCCTGACGCTCAAAGAAGCGTCCGGGGCTGGTGACGGTCGACCAGTCGAGCGGTTGGTAGTCGATGGGAAGGGCGGCAGGTGTGGCGCCACTTGCGGGGAGGGGAAGGGCAGGCAGCGCAGGTACCAGCGCAATGGCAGCAAGGCGCTGTCCGCCGCCAGCGAGCCTGCTACGAGCGAAAGAGAACCGGTTACGCAACTTCGCATGGAGAGAGATGTCGAGCATCGTTCAAACCCTTCCGAACTTCGATGTGGGCGCTGCGCCGGATGTTAACCTGCACATCGTGCTCGTCGAGCCCGAAATCCCGCAGAACACAGGCAGCGTAGCACGGCTCGCAGCAGCAACGCACGCATGGTTGCACATCGTGCAGCCCATCGGCTTTGCGCTCGAAGACCGCTACCTCAAGCGGGCAGGGCTAGACTACTGGCCGAACGTGACACTCTCGGTGCACGAGAGCCTAGAGCGTCTGGAGCCGATGCTGCCGAAAGGACGGACCTATCTCTTCACCAAGCAGGCGAGCCGAAGCTTCTGGGATGCGGGGATGGAGCGAGGGGCAGTGCTTGTCTTCGGCCGGGAGTCGAAGGGTCTACCGGCCGACTTCATCGCGCGGTGGGCGGGGCAGGGGGTTAGCATCCCGACGACCAGCGGCGTTCGCAGCCTGAACTTGGCGACTGCAGTGGGGATCGGCGGGTATGAGGTGGTGCGCCGGATCGCGCAGGATCAAAGATTTTTGCATGCGGCAGCGGGTTACGGGGGTCAAAAAGGCGCTCTCGGCTAGGAACGACGCGGGTTTGACGAACTGATGACAAGAGAGTTGACACTTGGGTTTCGCCCGCTACAATAGCCCCCCTACCCGAAGACGGTGCTCGAAAGAGAGAGCCGGCAACGGGTGGTGAGGTTCTTTGAAAACTGGATGAAAGAGACAACCTGCGAAGGCCGGGAGGCTGGAGCGGGTAGACAAAGATGTTTGAAAGAAATGAGAAGCTAACGCAGATGGCGAGAGCCATCGAGCAGGATTCAACTGGCGAGTTTGAT
>CAIQPA010000470.1 GCA_903873545.1 uncultured delta proteobacterium | reverse complement strand
GCAGAGGGCCTGGAAGAGCATCGGCGGGATCCAGCGGATGGCGCCGGCCTGCTGCGATACCAGCAGTATTTTGAGCGTGCGGAGGCCCCTCGCATCGGCGTGCAGGGACAATGGGCCAAGCCGCATTCGTCGCCGATTTTGCGCCGCGGCCCCGTCGCGCACCGAGGATTTTGTTCCGGTGCCGGGTGGCATGCGGAGTGCGAAGAGCGTCGAAGCGCAGATGCGTCGATTGGCCCTGCTAAGTCGAACCCAAAGGGCGAATTGTCACTCGATGTAAGATACATATGTATTTATGCGCGTTGTTGTGCTAGTTTACCACTGTTCACGCTAGCCACGTCTGGCCTCGGCTCGTGCTGTTCACGCTGTTTTGCGTCGAGAGGGAGCCTGCCATGTCGCCATCCGTTGTCGTCCGTCTGTCGTTTTGTCTCCTCCTCGCCGCCTGTGGCGTCGATCCTGACCAGCGCGAGGACGGTCGAGCCGACGCAGGCCTTCTCTCCAACATCGGCGATGCCAGCTCCTCTGTGATGCCCGCCGCAGACGGCGGCCTGGCGATCCCTGATGCATCGCTTCCCACCCCAGATGGCGGCGCCTTCCCCGATGAGACTTCGGAACTGACCACGCTCGCGGAGTTCCGCGGCGAGGTGACCGCGGATGGCGCAATGCAGCTGGCGTTGCTGACGGGCGATGCCGTGACTGATGCCGGCCTGCGCCGGGCCCAGCAGGGGCTCTGCACGCTCAGCATCGTGCAGGACGGTGTGGCCGGCTCCGGGCCTGCCAACTCGCTGGAGCTCGTGACCGGAACCACGGGGCTCGATGCTGACTGCGAAGGCTACCTGGCCTCGCCCCTCTTCTGCGGCGCGGTGACGGTGCGGTCGTTTTATACCTCACCGCAGTCGCAGGTCTTTGCGCAGATTCTGACGCTCGTCCCTTCAACAGGGTTTGGTGTGCAGAACGGCGATGTGGTCCCGGGCGCCTCAAGCGGTCTCGGCTCCTGGGCCTACGGCGACCTCGGCGAGGCCTCGTCGGCGCCCGCCAACGGCGCGGTCCGCAACTGGGTCTTTGCCCGGTCGGGTGGCAACTTCACCTTCACAGGCCGCGTTGTGGCCAACGTGACGGAGCTCTGCGACGGCCTCGACAACGACTGCGACGGTGCCACCGACGAAGCGCTCGGCTGTCGCACGCAGGGGCAGAGCTGCGCGGCCACGGTGGACTGTAGTGGTACGCTGGTTTGCACGGCCAGCGTCTGCTCGCCGGCTGGTTGCTCGAGCGGCGAACATCTCGACGCTGGCAGCTGTGTGAGCGACACCCGCCCCTGCTCGATTGCCAACGGCACCGGCAGCCAGAGCTACGCTTCGGGTAGCTGGGCGGCCTGTGGCATCGTGAGCTGCAACAACGGCTACCACGATGAAAGCGGCAGCTGCGCGAACGATGTCCGGAGCTGCTCGCCGCTTCCTTCGAACGCTACGGCAGCGACGGAGACGCGGGCTGGCGCCGCCTATGGCACCTGCACGATTTCGGCATGCCTTCCCACCCATCATCTCGAGGATGGGGAGTGTCTGTCGAACACCGGCTCTTGCTCGGTGCTCAACGGTACGGGAAGCCGCACCTACAACGCCGGCGCCTGGAGCAGCTGCACGCTCACGGGCTGCAACGCCGGCTACCATGTACAGAGTGGCGCCTGCGAGCTCGACACGCGGAG
>CAIQPA010000469.1 GCA_903873545.1 uncultured delta proteobacterium | reverse complement strand
GCGTTGGTGTTGCCACCGATGATGGTGGGCATGATGGCGGCGTCGGCGACGCGCAGGTTGTCGAAGCCGCGCACCTTGAGGTCGGGTGAGACCACGGCCCGCTCGTCGGTGCCCATGCGGCAGCTGCCGACGGGATGGTAGACGGTGCAGACTCGGTTCGGCAGCTCCTTTCGAAGCGCAGCCTTGTCGAAGAAGTTCGGACCCGGATGGAGCTCACCGTTGAGCTCGCCGTTGATGGCCGGGTGGGCCATGATCTCGCGCGTGAGTTCGATGCCGCGCATGAGCAGCGACACATCGGCCTCCGCCTTCAGGAAGCCGGGGTCGATGACCGGCGCCGCGAGCGGGTTGGTGCTGGCAAGCCGGATGGTGCCACGGCTCTCGGGGTAGATGAGGGTGGGCAACAGCGTGATGGCGGGCCGCTCATCCACGGTGGGCCGCACGGGCGCATCCTGGTTGGGCGACGGGTAGGCCCAGGGCAGGCAGTGGAGCTGCAGGTTGGGGATGGACGCGCTGCTATCGGCCTTCACGAAGGCGAGCGCCTCGAAGACCGACCGGTTGAACCAGGTGGGCTGGCCGGTCATCGACTTGAAGACGCTGGCGAGGAAGTGCCAGGGCGTGCCCACATGGCCACCGCGCGGGGCGAGGAAGGTCATGGGAAAGAAGAGGTGGTCGTGCAGGTTCTCGCCCACGGGCAGGTCGGCGCGGCAGGCAATGCCCTGCTCTGCGAGGTGCTTCGCGGGGCCGATGCCCGAGAGGAGCAGAATCTGCGCCGAGCCGATGACGCCAGCCGAGAGGATGACCTCGCGGGAGGCGGTGTCGGTGACGGTCTTGCCGTCGAGCTGGTAGGTCACGCCGGTGGCGCGGCTGCCCTCAATCTCCACCTTCATGACGGTCGCAAAGGTTACAACCGTCAGGTTCTTCCGCCCGTAGTTGGGGTCGAGGTAGGCATGCGAAGTGCTGAAGCGGACGCCATCTTTGCACGACAGCTGCACCTTGCCCACGCCCTCCTGCGAGGCGCCATTGTAGTCATCCAAGACGGGCACGTTGCAGGTGCCGGCGACGGCCTCCATGAAGGCAGCGGAGACGGGGCTCTGGTCCTGCACGGTGGTCACTTCGACGGGGCCGCCGGTGCCACGCAGCTCGCTCGCGCCCTGGTCAAAGTTCTCGAGCTTCTTGTAGGCGGGGAGCACGTCGTCGTAGCCCCAGCCGGTGCAGCCCTCGGCGGCCCAGCTCTCATAGTTGGCCTTGTTGCCGCGGACGAAAATCATGCCGTTGATGGCGCTCGACCCACCGAGGATTTTGCCGCGGGTGTAGGGCATCTTGCGGTCGAGTGTCTCGGGCTTGGGGTCCACGTAGTAGCCCCAGTCGACCCCCTTCTTGGCCTGCGGCACGGTGTGCACAATGGAGATCATGCCGGGCTTCTGCACGAGCATGGTGTTGTCCTTCCGGCCACCCTCGAGCAGCAGCACCTTCACATTCGGGTCTTCCGACAGTCTTGCAGCAACGGCACAACCGGCCGAACCGGCCCCTACGACGATGTAATCAAACGCTGCCATGGCTGCCTCTCTCGGGTTGGTCCGCGCTCTCTAGAACACGTTCTAGCCGCGATACACCTGCCCGCGAAGGAGGTAAAGCAGAGAGGGGTGTGGGGTTAGAGCAGCGCGATTCTCTTGCGCGCCTCCGTCCAACGGATCCACATTGGTCTCCTAGCCCCATTCGCTCCCTCTCCGTGCGGAGACTCGACCCAATGCGCTCCTTCCGCTGGTTGCTCTCGCCCATCTTCGGAGTCGCCGTCGGCGCCTGCTCCGAGCCGCCGCCGGTGCCGTCCGTGTCAAAGCCGGCTGCATTGCCGGCTCAGGCGCCACCGCCGCGACCTGTTACGCTGGAAGAGGCAACCCAACTCATCAACGGGCTGGCCGAGGCCGAGAGGCGCGGCAACTGCCAAGCGGTCGAGCCACACTTCTCTTCTCGGTTTGTTGCCGTCCGAGGCGCGTTGAATGCACAGGAGCGGATCGACAAGGTGGGGTGGCTCGGATGGATCAAGCCGCTCTGCAGCACCCCCAGCAACCTGGAGATTCATCACATCACCTTAGAAGACGGTCATAACCAGTTCGCCGCGGACGGGCCATGGGGCAGCGAGTACAGCTTTTCTGAAGACCGGTCCGACGTGTTCGAGAACATCATCGAGCGCACCCTTCTCCTTGGGTGGGAAGGGGACCAAGTTCGGATTCTGGGTGAGAAACGCATCGATGCGCTCAATCAGCTGCGCGTCGAGCAAGCAGCGGAGACGCTTGGCGATTTCCGTTTCGTTGTTCACGGAGAGGGCCGCGGAGGTAAGGCACCCATCTACCTGCTTGCGGGGAGGCTCCGTGACGGCATGCCACACAAGAACCGAGAACTGCGCAGGCTCCGTTCCGGCCGCGAGGTTGGCACGGCGCCTCTTGAACCAACGCAAGTTTCCGAGAGCCTCAGCAGATGGCTCGGACGTAGCTTCCTGCTGTTCGACGCGGCGCGCGAGCGATGCCGTGCAACCGTCCGCGGCTTCGGGACCATCGCTCCCGTGAACCTGGCCGAACGCAGGGAGAGCGATAGTAAACGCATCCGAAAGGCCTGGGAGGTGCCTGACGATGAAACATGGCTCACCTTCGAACTCGATGTCGACGGGAAAGCAAACTGCCGAGCAGCGTTCTGGGCTCGTGCCGAAGATGCGGGTCGACCCTTGCTTTTCCCCGGACGCCCAACCGCAATGCCGCCTGAACTCGAGGCGCCTTTTCGCCGTTCCCCCTCGTGGCTCGAAGCGAGCCGCCTCCATACGATCCGAACGCTGAGGACACACGAAGAGGTAGTCCCGGGGACGCGCGGGGTGCGCGTGGTCCCGGACGCAGGGCAGCAGATCGAGCGGGGCTGGGACATGTGGGACCATGTCCGCGCAACAACAACCCGCTTCGCCGGAACGCCCGGCGGAGATGTCTACACCATCGAGGTGCGCTCGGCCTATCCTCCCGGCCGGTGCAAGGCTGGGCGGTGCGCGGAAATCAGCGGAACGCCAAGCACATTCGCCTGGTGGCAAAGCGTGCAGTCAGTTTGGCAGTCACGCGAAGGTGAGTTCAAGCCTTTCCGCCACCAGAGCAACAACCCTAGTATCCTCTTCGCGGCCGATTTGGACGGCGACGGCGTAGTCGAGTTTGTGTCGGAAACCCTTCTATCCCGCCTCCGCGACGGCGAGCTCGTGCCAGACAGCGAGGTGTCGCACTGGGTGCGTTGAAGTGGTGCGTTTCCCCGCGCGGGCTCTCATGCACCCGACCAT
>CAIQPA010000468.1 GCA_903873545.1 uncultured delta proteobacterium | reverse complement strand
GTCGAGGCCTCGCTCCATCTGCATGAGGGCAACGCCTGTTGTGGCGTCTCCGGCCGCGATACTCCACGAGATGGGCGCCGCGCCGCGCCAGCGCGGGAGCAGCGAACCGTGGATATTCAGGCAGCCAAGCCGGGGCAGGTCGAGCGTGCGTTGGCGGAGGATTTGGCCGTAGGCTGCGACCACGAAGAGGTCGGCCTCTTCGGCGGCGAGCAGCGCGTGCACCTCGTCGCTCTTGAGCGATTCGGGCTGCTCGAGCCGAAGGCCGAGTTCGGCCGCCGCTGCAGCAACAGGCGGCGGCGTCGGCTGCTTGCCCCTCCCTGCGGCGCGGCTCGGCTGCGAGATGACGAGGGAGACGGTGACATCGGTCCGGGCGGCCAGCATGCGCAGCGCAGGGACCGAGAAGGCTGCCGTCCCCATGAAGACAATCTTTGCGGTCATGTTCAGCCGTTGCGGGGAGGCTGGCGATTCTGTGGTCCCTCGATGCGCTTCTCACCGGCCGCTGCGATGCTCTCGGCGCGCCGCTCCATGATCTTGCGGTAGCGCTTGAGGGCCATCGCCCGCTGCAGCGGGCCCATGCGGTCGAGGAAGACCTTGCCGTCGAGGTGGTCGATTTCGTGCTGCAGCGCGACGGCGAGGAGCCCGGTCGCGCTGATCTCCTGCGGCTCGTTGAAGCGGTTCACAAACTGGACAGTGACCTCGGTGGCCCGGTCGATGTTGTCGTAGAGTCTGGGGAAGGAGAGGCAGCCCTCTTCACGCCGCCCCTTGCCGCTCGCTGCGACGACCTGCGGGTTGATGAGCTCGATGCGCCGGGCGGGCTCGCCCTCTTCCGCGACGTCGACGAGGGCAACCCGCTTCAGCACAGCCACCTGGTTGGCGGCGAGGCCCACGCCGCGGCTGTGGTACATGGTTTCGGCCATGTCTTCGATGAAGGCATGGAGCTGCTCGTCGAACACGGTCACCGGTTCGGCCGGCGTCGTGAGAGCGGGATGGGGGTAGAGGACGACGGTTCGGAGCGCCATGGCCTGTGCGGGGCGAGGGGTGGAGGGACTAGGGGCACTCTGAGATCGGCAGCATGGTGGTGCCGTCGATGGTGCAGATCCACTGCCCGCGGTCGCAGGCTGGGCGGAAGGAGGCCATCGTGTCGCAGCAGCGCATGGTCTCTTCTCCGCAGACCGTGTTGGGCACACAGCAGATGATGCCGCCGAAGCCGCAGCTGGGGGTCGGGGTGGGCGCGAAGGCGCCATTGGTGAAGTTGCAGCCGGCGATGGGGGCGCAGAGGCCGCCGCGTTCGGCGCAGGTGTCGCCCGTGGGCTCAGCCGCGGGCGGGATGCAGCAACTCCCGCGTTCTCCTGTGAAGAGGCACTGGCTGTCGCCTGCCGGGTAGGGCGTTCCGCCGACGGTCTCACAGGGGCCGCCCATGCCGATGCAGACGCCGCCGCCCGCCTCGCAGGGACCGACGGGGGTGGTGTCGGGCGTTGTGTCCTCAACGGTGGTGTCGGGCGCTGTATCCTCGACGGCGGTGTCGGGCGTTGTGTCCTCAACGGCGGTGTCGGGTGTTGTATCCTCAGCAGCGGTGTCGGGCGCGGTGTCTTCACCGGTGTCATCGCCCGTGGTGTCGGGTTCTGGCTCGATGGCCGCGCATGTCCAGCCAGAGGGGGTGCAGCTGCAGGTGAGCGGGCCCGTGGCGTTCATTGGAAAGTCTCGGGTTGCCCCGAGGCAGTCGCAGGCGGTTCCGGTCGCGGGTGGCAGCGTGAGTTCACAGGCCGATGCGCCGGTGTCTTCCGGCGTCGTGTCGGCATCGTTCCCCGAACCAGAGCCGGTCGCGTCCGCCGAGGTGTCTTGGCCGCTCCCTACGGCCGTGTCGGCACTGCTCACGCTCTCCTTGGAACCGGAGCAGGCGACGAGACAGGCGACAAGCAGGAAAAGGGGACTGCGCATGTGGCGACCTTGAGGAACGGAGCGTTTGCGCGCCATGCTAGAGCGATGGCGGCGATGGGGCAACAACGGTGCGGCGATTCGCCTCGGCGATGGATGTGGCAAGGCCGTCGGCGCTAGGCTACGGTGCGAGGGATGGTTGGTCGTCTCCTCCTCTTTGCTTTGCTTCTCC
>CAIQPA010000467.1 GCA_903873545.1 uncultured delta proteobacterium | reverse complement strand
GCCGAAGGAGCGGTTGGCTGCGCCGTCCACCACGCGGCGGAGGAAGACCACCTCGTTGCCCGTGTCGCGCACGGCGACGCTGCAGTTGCGGATGGCGGGCCGAGAGGTCACCAGCTCGGTGAGCTCGTGGTAGTGGGTGGCGAAGAGGGCCATCGCCCCGACGCTGTCGTGCAGATATTCCGCCACGGCCCAGGCGATGGAGATGCCGTCGTAGGTGGCGGTGCCGCGTCCGATTTCGTCGAGCACGACGAGGCTGCGGGCGGTGGCGCTGCGCAGGATGTGGGCCGTCTCGCTCATCTCGACCATGAAGGTGGACTGGCCCTTGGCGAGGTTGTCGCTGGCGCCGACGCGGGAGAAGATCTGGTCCACAATGCCGATAGTCGCCGACGCGGCCGGCACGTGGCTGCCGATCTGGGCGAGCAGGACGATGAGGGCGACCTGGCGGATGACGGTGCTCTTGCCGGCCATGTTTGGGCCGGTGAGGATGATGATGCGGTCTTCGTGGGAGAGGCGGGTGGCGTTGGGGACGAAGCGCTCGCCCTCGACCATGGTCTCGACGACGGGGTGGCGCCCCTCGTGGATGTCGATGCCGGGCTCTTGGGTCAGCAGCGGCGGGCAGTAGCGGCGAAGGTGGGAGAGCTCGGCGAGGCCTGCGAGCACATCGAGGTCTGCGAGCAGGTCGGCGGAGCGCTTGAGGCGCGGCAGACGGGCGACGAGCGTGTCGCGGAGCTCGCCCAGCAGACGGGTCTCGAGGTCGATGCGGCGGCTGTCGGCGGTGAGGAGCTTCTCTTCATACTCCTTCAGCTCGGGCGTGATGTAGCGCTCCGCGTTGGCGACCGTCTGCTTGCGGAGGTAGTCGACGGGGACCGCCTCGCGGTTGGCGTTGGTGATTTCGATGTAATAGCCGAAGACCCGGTTGTAGCGGACCTTCAGCGAGGTGATGCCGGTGCGGGCGCGTTCGACGGCCTCATACTGGAGCATCCAGGAGCGGCCATCGGTGGTGAGCCGGTGAATCTCGTCGAGGTCGTCGGAGAAGCCGGGCCGGATGATGGGGCCCTCTGCGACGCTGAGCGCCGGTTCGTCGAGGAGCGAGGCGCCGATGGCGGCGGCGAGGTCGGCGCAGTCGTCGATGGAGGCGGCGAAGCGGGCGAGGTGTGGCTCGCCCTCCCCCATGGCGGCGCGGAGGCCGGGGATGGCCTCAAGGCTGCGGCGGAGCGAGACGAGGTCGCGTGGGCCACCCTGCGCAGCAGCAAGCTTGGCCGAGACGCGGTGGATGTCGACGCAGGCGCGGAGCTGCTCCCGGACCCGGTCGCGGATGACCGAGGCCTCAACGAGGGCCGTGACCATGCGCTGCCGCTCCATGATGCTGTCGATCCGGGTCAACGGATAGGAGAGCCAGGTGCGGAGGCGGCGGGCACCGGCGGCGGTCACGGTCTGGTCGATGACGCGGACGAGGCTCCCCTGCTTGCGGCCCCCCATGAGCGTCTCGAAGACCTCAAGGTTGGCGAGCGAGGCGGGGTCGAGGACGGCAAAGTCTTCGGAGCGGTGGAGCGTGGGCGCGTCGAGGTTGGCGGGGATGCCGCCCTGGGTCTCAGCCACGTAGTCGAGCAGCGTGACGAGGGCCGCTTCGACGGCCGCGCGGTCGGCGAGGCTGGCCTGCGCGAGTGAGGCGAAGCGGTCGCGGAGCTCGGGGCCGGAGAGCGTGTGGGGCTGCGCGGTGCGGCTGTCCCAGGCGAGGCGGCGGCGGCCGATGCCATCCAGCCATTTCTCGAGGCGTGGCGGCAGTTCGGGCCGGACGGTGCAGTCGCAGCCCGCAGCGGCGACGATACCGGCAAAGAGCGTGGCGTGGGGCGCGGCAACGAGCAGCTGCGCCGGCCCGATGCGGCGCACCTCGGTGGCGGCGGCGTCGAGCCCCGAGACCTCGAGCAGGCGGAGGTCGCCTGTCGAGATGTCGAGCGCCGCGATGGCGACGACGTCGGCCTCACGGAACGAAGAGATGGAGAGCGAGACGAGGTAGTTGTGGGCGCCAGCCTCGAGCGCCTGATCGTCGGTGAGCAGACCGGGCGTGATGATGCGGGTCACGCCCCGCTTGACCACCCCTTTGGCGCCGGCCGGGTCTTCGAGCTGGTCGCAGATGGCCACATGGTAGCCCTTGGCGATGAGCCGGCGGATGTAGCCGTCCGCCGCATGGTAGGGGACACCCGCCATGGGGATGGGGTTGGTCTCCTTCGACCGCGAGGTGAGCATGAGGTCGAGCTCGCGCGACGCCAGCACCGCGTCGTCGAAGAAGAGCTCGTAGAAGTCGCCCATGCGGAAGAAGAGGATGGCGTCCGGATGGGCCGCCTTTGCCTCGGCATGCTGGCGCATGGCCGGCGACAGTTTGTCGGAAGAGGACGACACGCGCGACGGCTCCGGACGAGTGCTCAGGGGTTGAGGATGCCCCAGCCGTTGAGGCTGTAGGACTTCCAGTTGCCGTAGTTGAAGTCGTTAAACTCGAAGCTGTCGTAGTCGAAGGTGAAGGCGTCGACGGAGACGATGATGAGCAGCGCGTTGCCCGACGGGAAGGGGCCGCGGGGTGCGTCGGCCGGCCAGTCCGGAAGGTCGAAGCCGAGCTGGTCGCCGGGCAGATAGACCTCCCAGTAGGTGGTCTGCTGGCTGGGGTCGGTGATGTAGGCGTAGAAGAAGTCGGCGGGGATGGTGGTGTCGAGGCCCCACTCGATGCGACGGCCGACGAGTCGCTCGCCGGGCCCGGGCGTGATGCCACGGGCGGGTGGGATGTAGGTGGGCATGGTGAGGAGCGCGTCGAATGCGACCACATTGCGCTGCATCGCCTGCGAGAAGGGGACGCCGCCGCCATTGGGCTCAGCCCGTGCGGTGATGCTGTAGTTGAGGCCGTCGAGCTGCCCTTCGAGCGGCGCGAGCCGCTCGACGGTGGAGATGGAGGCGGTGCTCTGCGTCTCCCAGATGGAGAGGGTACCCTCGCCGCCAAACTCGAGCGTGGCGTTGATCCGGTTCACCTCGGCGCCGCCGGGGGCAAAGGGCGGATTGATGACCTTCACCTGCAGCGACTGGTTGAGGTGGATGTCGCACTCAAAGTTCACCTCGTACCGCTGGTCGCCCTCGACGAAGAGGGGGCGGTAGATGGCCATGTAGCGAGGCTCGAAGGTGCCGGTCGTGAGGTCTTCGACGCCGCAGAGGCCCACGACGACCACGTCGCCGAGCCGCGAGTTGAGCTCGTAGGGCTGCGCGCGGGTGCCGTCCCAGATGAAATTGTTGTTGGGGCCGGGGTCGGTCGCGGGGCCGTTGTCGGTGGTGACGACATAGGCGCGGAGCCGCTGGTTGGGGCCCGGCACAGCGATCTTGTCGAGGCCGCGGAGGAGGCCGAAGATGGCGCCAATCGGCGGGGGTTCCGGCGGCTCGCCGCTGCAGTCTTCGGCGCAGATGCCGCTGAGGCCAAGCGCCTCATCGGCCCCCTCGCAGATGAAGTTGGGACGCTCGCTGCACTCAGCATCTGTGGCGCAGGACTGGGACGAGACACAGACGGGCACCATGCGGGCCAGGTCGCAGGTCTCGTCGGGCTCGCAGTCGGCGCCCGTGAAGCAGCCGCAGATATACTGCAGCACGACCACCACGTTGCTCGCGTTGACCCGGGTGACCGAGACGGAGGAGTGCTTCTTGGCGCTGGCGTAGATGTTCTGGACGCCGGAGAGGTCGGGACCGGAGATGGTCACCTGGCCGCGGGCGTCGGTGCGGCCCGAGAAGCCGGTTTCGCTGGCGCGGACACTGAGCGTCACGAAGGCGTTGCTGACGGGGCCGTTGCTGTCGACGACGGTCACGTTGACGGCGCCGAGGATGTCGCCGCCCCACCAGCCACCTGCGTCGGTGGTCGGGTTGTAGTAGGTGAACTTGCCGGGGCCGTTGACGGTCGTGGCGCCGAGCTGCGCCTTCACAACGACGGGCGCCGCTGACTCGGCGGGCGGCGTGCGAACAGCGACCGTCGCGGGGTCGAGGACCTCCACCGAGAGCGCGGGCTGGTCGCCGAAGAGGATGGAGATGCCGGGCTCGAAGCCGCCGCCGCGGACCACCACATAGGTTCCGCCGGCGATGGCGCCACGCGTGGGCGAGTAGCCCGTAATGGTGAGCGGCTGCGTGTAGCGGAAGGCGTCGGGGTAGGAGAGCGTGCGCGACGGAGCGAGCAGCGTGACGGGCACGCTTCCGACGGTGCCGGGCGGCGTGACGACGCGCAGCTCTTCGCTCGAGACGAAGGTAACGGAGGCTGCGGCGAGCGCGCCAAAGCGGACGGTGGTGCCCGCTTCGAAGCCGGTGCCGCGGAAGATAACCTCGCTGCCGCCGGCTACATCGCCCGTCGGGGGGTCGACCTCGAGCAGCGCCATGGGCTCGAGGTAGGTGAAGGCGCCGGGTGCGACGAGCGGCGCTTCGGTTCCACCCGTGACGGAGACATCGACGGCGCCGAGGCTGCCGGCCGGCGTCCGAACAATGAAAGTTCCGGCCGCGGAGTTGACAGGGCTGGCCCGGAGGCCGCCGAAGCGGACGGTGTCGCGGGCGCCGGCACCCACAGTCACGACGGTAACGAGGTCGCCGCCGTCGAGGCTGCCCGAGGCGGGGCGAACGGTCACGATGCCGGCCGGCGTGGAGGCGTTTGTGTAGAGGTAGCCGTCGGCGAGCAGGTCGCCGCCGCCGGAGAGCGAGTAAACCAGCACATCGACAGGGCCAGCGGCGCCGGCCGGCGTCAGGACCGTGACGGTATCTGCGCTGGACGAGACGATGGTGGCCTCGATGCCGCCGAAGAGCACCTGGGCTGCGTCGGCGAGCCCCTGCCCCTTGAGGGTGACGAGCTGGCCTCCGGCCTCATCGCCTGCGCCGGGCAGCAGGTCGAGCAGCTGGGTCACCTCGAAGTAGCTGAAGGCTCCAACGGAGACGACCGAGTCGTTGCGTGTGGTCACGCGGAGGTCGGCGGGGCCGACGCTACCGGGTGGTGCGAGGAGCTCGAGGCGGCTGTCGCTGATGAAGCGTGTCTGCATGCCGAGGCGGCCGCCGATGCTCACCTGGGCGTCGGCGGTGAAGCCGGTGCCCGTGACGACGAGCGGTGCGCCGCCCTCCGTGGGACTGCGGGCCGGCTCCACCGAGGTGATGGCGACCGGTGCAACATAGGTGAAGGCGTCGGCGAGCAGGTCCTGGCTCTCGGTGTCGGCCACCTTCACATCGACCTGCCCTACCCGGCCAGCTGGCGTCACCCCATAGATGGTGAAGGCGTCGACCAGGTCGATGCGCTCGGCGAGGACGCCATCGATGTAGACCAATGTGTCGGCGGTGAACCCTGCGCCGGTGAGGATGAAGCGGGTTCCGCCGGTCGTGGGACCGGAGCTCGGGTCGAAGGCATCGAGCAGCAGCTGGCCACCGGGCGTGGGCGTTGTGTCGGTCTCTTCGCCGGAGCCACTGGTGTCGGGCCGCGTCACATCTCCGATCTCGCCGGAGTCGCCGCCAAAGTCGGGGCTGTCGGGGCCGGTGTCCGAGGCGGTATCCGCTCCCGTGTCGGTTGCCGCAGAGCCATCGGCAGAGCCATCCGCGGTGGTGGCCGTGTCGGTGGCGTCGGCGGTGCTGGAACCGTCATCGGAGCAGGCGGGCAGCCAGACGAGCGCAAGAAGCAGGGCTGCAAGCGGACGAAAAAATGTAGAAAGCGTTCGCGTCATCGGGGTTCTCCTCAGCGGACGATGGCCTCTTGGTCCATGCCGGCAGCATAGCCGTAGCTCACATACTGGTCGTAGCCGTAGACGACCACGCCGACGGGTTGCGGCACCCCATCGACCGGCGGCGAGAGCACGGTGTGCACACCGTCCTGGATCTCGAGGCGGGCAGCACGGTGGGTACCGGTGCCGAAGGTGGTCCAGGCAGATTCGGGGATGAGCAGATCGTCGAGCAGCACCTGGGCACCGAGCGGCGCGACAATGGTGACATAATCGAAGGTGTAGGCGTCAGGCGCCAGGAAGATGTAGTCGGAGCGGAACTGCTCGACAGGAATCGCCACGATGAAGGCGGGGTCGCCCGTCTCTGCGTTGATGTGGTCGGGAACCGAGCCCGTGAGCGAAGGCGGATAGGGGGCCTGGGAGGCTGCAAGGAACTGGCCGACGAGGATGGGCTTGGTGGAGACAATCTCGAAGTCGACCGGGCTCTGCAGTTCGAACCATTCGCCGGCCTGCAGGGTCACCTGGCGCTGCAGACGAGGCGGCAGCAGGTTTGGCAGCGGCCAGCTATCGGGGAGTCCGATGAAGTCGACCACGGTGTTGTCGTCCTGCGCGAGAATGCGCCAGGCATCCGGCTCGTCGCCGCGCGGCATGGAGCGCCCGAGTTTGAAGCGCTTGCCCCAGGTGTTGGTCGGCGGGATCTGATGCTCCAGGTGATCGGCGCAGCAGGTGATGAAGTTGGAGCAGAGGGCGATGTCGGGTTCGCCGGCCTCATTGAGGCAGGGCGTCTCCCGGTCGGCCGCGCAGACCCAGCTGGTCACGCCGGCGACCGTCTTGGGGATGCAGCTGTCATCGTTGGGCGAATTGGCGGCCTCGCTGCCGCCGAACACGACAATGGGCCGGTTGGAGCGGACGAGGGTGCCGGTGAGGTCTGCGCCGCGTCGGTTGGTCTCGATGTTGAGCACCTGGAAGGGCTCGAGCGTGACCGAGTAGGTGTCGCCGCCGCGCAGGGCCGGGATGCGGGCGCCAGCCAGCGTGATGACGGGGTTCTCCGGCGTGTAGGGCGGCAGGGTGATGGTGACGTCGGTGGGGCCGTCGACGAGGCCCGGCGTGATGGTCACGTATCCCTTGAGCTCGTCGAAGGTCTGGCGGCGGGTCATCACATAGTACTCGCTGCCCAGCGACGAGGTTGGGAAGAGGAGCGAGGCATCGTTGGAGAAGACCCCTTCGTTGCTCAGCGGGTTGAACTGGTAGGCGACGATGGGGACGGTTGATTGCACCCGGTAGGCCTCAAAGCCAATCATCGTGCCGTTGATGTTG